>CAMCQE010000020.1 GCA_945876945.1 Klebsiella pneumoniae | reverse complement strand
TGGCGGCGATTTGTTGCGTCAGCAGGCCATCGCCACAGCCCACATCGAGAATCTGCTCATGCGCTTGCGCTGCCAGCAACTCGACCAGCGAAGCGGCCATTCGCGGCACAAAGCTCGCTTCGTTCGCGTAGCGCTGTGCGTCCCAAATCATGCTGGTGCTCATGGCTCGATTATAAGCAGCGGCGCGTGACTTCTGCCCGTAGAATGCCGCCATCCCAAAACCTCTAACGGAGAGCAGCATGAGCAATGAATTCCGCGCCATCGTGGCCGAAGCGCAGGACGGCAAAACCACCGGCATCCTGAAAATCCTAACCGCAGCCGATTTGCCGGATGAAGATGTGCTCATCGACGTTGCCTATTCCACCGTGAACTACAAGGACGGTCTGGCCGTCACGGGGGCAAGCCCCATCTGCCGCCGCACGCCGCTGGTGTGCGGGATCGATCTCTCGGGCGTGGTGCGGGAGTCGCGCGATCCGGCCTGGAAGGCGGGCGACCGCGTGCTGGTCAACGGCTATGGCTTGTCCGAGAACCATCACGGTGGCTACAGCCAGCAGCAGCGTGTGAAAGGCAGTTTTCTGGTCCGCGTGCCGGAGGCTTTCTCGCTCCAGCAGGCGATGGCGCTGGGCACGGCGGGCTATACCGCGATGCTGTGCGTGAACGCGATCCGCGACCACGGCATTACCCCGGCCGATGGCACGGTGGTGGTATCGGGCGCCGGCGGCGGCGTGGGCTCGGTGGCGATCATGCTGCTGGCCAAATTGGGTTACACGGTCGCGGCCGTCACCGGACGGCCGGAACTCGGCGACTATCTGAAGAGCATCGGCGCGAGCGAAATCGTCCCGCGCGAAGACCTGGCCCGCGACGGCAAACCGATTGAAAGAGAACGCTGGGCGGCCGGCGTCGACAACGTGGGCGCCAATACCCTGGCCACCATGCTGGCGCAGACCCAATACGAAGGCCTGGTAGCGGCCTGCGGACTCGCCGGCGGCGTGGGGCTTCCCACCACGGTCATGCCCTTCATCCTCCGCGGTGTGACCCTCCGCGGGATTGATTCGGTGCAGGCGGCGATGCCGCGACGGCTCCGGGCGTGGGCCGATTTGGCCGAACTGATTGACGCCTCGGCGCTGGCCGCCGCCACCCAGGTGAAGCCGCTGGCGGAAGTGCCGGCTCTGGCCAAGGCCATTTTGGCCGGTCAGGTGCAAGGCCGCGTGGTGATCGACGTTAACGCCTAATCCGGCGGAGGGCGTTCGCCTCAGGAGGCGCGGCAGCGTTTGGCGAGTTCGACCAGCGCGCCGCGCACTTCGCGGGCCGTGGTGACGGGGGCAGGAAAGGGCACGCGATAAACGCGCAAGCCCGCTTTGATATGAATGCCTTCACCGTCGACCCCGGCGAGCGTGGGTTCGAGGCTGCCAACGGCGTCGCCCAGCAGGGGGCGGAGATAGTCCCGCATGGCATCCGTATGGTCTTCGTTCATGTGCGCGACCATGCCGGCTTCTTCATTCACCGAAAACGGATTGGGCGCGAGCAGCTCCGCGGGTTCCAGCCAATGAATGGCGCCGAATCCGCCAATGAAACGGATGCGCTTCAGCGCTAATTGCCAGAACTCGAAGCCGTGTGTGCGGTGATATCCCCGCGCCTCCGGGAAATGCCGGTAATAGCGCTCAGCGGCGTCTTCCACCTCCGTTGCAATGCGCGTGGCGTCGGCCAGCAGCGTCAGTCGACCGTTGGCCTGCAGATCGTCCGCACTGCGGTCAAACACCATCAGCGAGGCGCGGCGGTCGGCGTCGAGGTTTTTGTAGTGCTGGGCGATGTTGGCGATGAGAATCACCGGGTGCCCTTCGCGATCAAGACAAAACGGCACCACCGAACCAAACGGATAGCCGGGCATCGCGACCGATAGCGTCGACAGCACACCGTCGTAGCAGGCCATCAGCAGAGCACGTGCCTCGAGAATCACGTCGGCTTTGCTCATAGGGCGCGACTCAGCACGCTAATCAGAGATTTCACTTGGCTTCACTCGCCGCTTCGAGCGCTTCAAGGCGCACGAGTTCAGCGCCTTCCTGCGTCACCTGCTGGCCTTTGGCGAAGAAAATCTCGCTCACCCGGCCGTCAAAAGGCGCGGCGATGGTGTGCTCAATTTTCATCGCTTCCAGTACCAGCAAGGCCTGACCGCGGCTCACCACATCGCCTACCGCAACGAGCAGCGCGGTGATGGCGCCGGGCATCGGCGCGAGCAGGCTGCCGGCGGCGACTTCTTCTTCGCCCGCCTGTTGCAGCGGATCGATGAGCGTCAGCACCACGCGCTGTCCCTGGTAGAACACCTCGCGGCTTTCGCCGCGCACGCTGACCACGCCCTGAAAGCGTCGCTCACCGGTATCGATCGCCAGCAAGCCCTCGGCGCCATGCGTCGCCTTAAACGCATGAAGGCTGCCGTCAGCGAGCTGCAGGCCGTAGCCCGACGCGTCGTGGTGCAAGCTGAGCGCAAGCACTTCCTCGCCCCAGCGGAAATGCAGCGGATCGCTGCTTGCGAGATTGAGGCGGAAGCTGTCGCCGCCCTGCCACGGCGAGGAGCCGGGTTTGCCCACGCGGCCCAGCACCACGCTGCCCGCGGCCAACAGGAGAATGTCGGTGTCTGGCGCGCCGCCGGGCGGCAACAACTGCGTTCGCTCTTCCTCGGCGAAGTGCGTGGTGAAGCCGCCGGCCACGTAACCCGGGTGATCGCAGATCAGGCGCAAATAGGCCAGGTTGCCGTTCACGCCCGCGAGTTCGGTTTCGGCCAGCGCTTGCGACATCACTCGCAGCGCGCTCGTGCGGTCTTCGGCATTCACGATGATCTTGGCGACCATCGCGTCGTACCAGGGCGAAACGCTGTCACCGCTCTCAATGCCGGTGTCGATGCGAACGCCCGCGCTTTCTGCCGGAAATTTCACGTGCGAAATGCGGCCAATGGAGGGGCGAAAATCCTGCGCCGGATCTTCGGCGTACACCCGCACTTCCACCGCATGCCCGTGTTGCTGAATGTCGGACTGGGTCAGCGGCAGCGCTTCACCTGCTGCCACGCGCAACTGCCATTCCACCAGATCCAGACCCGTGATGGCCTCGGTCACTGGATGCTCGACCTGCAAGCGGGTGTTCATTTCAATGAAGTAAATCGCGCCGTCCGGGGCGACCACAAACTCCACGGTGCCGGCGCCGACATAGCGCACCGCGCGACCTGCGGCGAGTGCCGCGTCAAACAGCACTTTGCGCTGTTCGTCGCTCAAGCCCACCGCGGGCGCTTCTTCGATTACCTTCTGATGGCGACGCTGCAGCGAGCAGTCGCGCTCAAACAGATGCACCACGTTGCCGTGCAAATCGCCAAAAATCTGCACTTCGATATGGCGGGGACGCTCGACATATTTTTCGAGCAGCACGCGCGGATCGGCAAAGGCCGACTGCGCCTCGCGCTGGGCCGAGGCGAGCGCGGCATGAAAATCTTCGGCGGCGCGCACGACGCGCATCCCGCGACCACCGCCACCGGCGGAGGCTTTAACCAACACCGGAAAGCCAATGCGCGAGGCCTCACTGACCAGAAATTCAGCGTCTTGTTCATCACCGTAGTAGCCCGGCACCAGCGGCACCTGATGGCTCGCCATCAACGCCTTGGCCGCGCTTTTTGAGCCCATGACGCGTATGGCCTCGGGCGATGGCCCAATAAAGACGATGCCGGCGGCAGCACAGGCCTCGGCCAGCGCCGCGTTTTCCGACAAAAAGCCGTAGCCGGGATGGATGGCTTCAGCCCCGCTCTCGCGGGCGGCGTTGATAATCTTGTCGATGTCGAGATAGCTCGCCGCCGCCGGGCCTTCGCCCAGACGCCGGGCTTCCCGGGCGCTCCGCACGTGCAGCGCGTTGGCATCGGCATCGGAGTACACCATGACCGGCGCCACGCCCATGCGATGGGCGGTGCGCGCGATTCGGCAGGCAATTTCGCCGCGATTGGCGATCAGAATTTTGCGAAACATGAGCAGGTCCTTACATGCGGAACACGCCGAAAGGCGTGCGTTCGATGGGCGCGCTGAGCGAGGCTTCAAGGGCGAGGCCGAGCACCTGACGGGTGTCCGCCGGGTCGATGATGCCGTCGTCCCACAGACGCGCGGTGGCGTAGTAGGGGTGTCCCTGCTGTTCGTATTGTTCGAGGATCGGCGCTTTGAAACGCGCCTCTTCGTCGCTCGGCCAGGTCTTGCCCTGCGCGTCGAAGTTGTCGCGTCGAACTTGTGCCAGCACGGCGGCCGCCTGTTCGCCACCCATCACCGAAATTCGGGCGTTGGGCCAGGTCCACAGGAAGCGCGGGCTGTAGGCGCGTCCGCACATGCCGTAGTTGCCGGCCCCGAAACTGCCACCGATGATGACGGTGAATTTCGGCACTCGGGCGCTCGCCACCGCGGTCACGAGCTTCGCGCCATCTTTGGCTATGCCGCCCGCTTCGTACTTCGAACCCACCATGAAGCCTGTGATGTTCTGCAGGAAGACCAGCGGAATCCCGCGCTGGCAACAGAGTTCGATGAAGTGCGCGCCTTTCAGCGCGGACTCGGAAAACAGAATGCCGTTGTTGGCAATAATGCCGACCGGGCGGCCATAAAGGCGGGCGAAGCCGGTAACAAGCGTGCTGCCGTAGAGTTCCTTGAACTCGTCGAATTCGCTGCCGTCCACGAGTCGCGCGATGACTTCGCGGACGTCATAGGGTTTGCGGAGATCTGTGGGCACGATGCCGTAGAGGTCGCTCGCCGGATAGGCGGGCTCTTCCACCGGCTGCAGGGTGGTTTCACCCTGCTTGCGCCAGTTGAGATTGGCTACCAGACGGCGGGCCATGGCCAGCGCGTGGAGATCGTTGCGCGCGTAGTAATCGGTCACGCCCGAGCGGCGGGAATGCACATCCGCGCCGCCGAGATCCTCAGCAGAGACGACTTCGCCGGTGGCGGCTTTCACCAGCGGCGGACCGCCCAGAAAAATCGTGCCCTGCTGACGCACGATGATGGATTCGTCCGACATCGCCGGCACGTAGGCGCCGCCCGCAGTACATGACCCCATTACCACCGCCAACTGCGGGATGCCGGCGCCAGACAAATTGGCCTGATTGTAGAAAATGCGACCGAAGTGCTCGCGGTCGGGGAAGACGTCGTCCTGACGCGGCAGGAACGCCCCGCCGGAATCGACCAGATAAAGACAGGGGAGGCGGTTTTCGCGGGCAATTTCCTGCGCCCGCAGATGCTTCTTGACCGTCATCGGGTAGTAGGTGCCGCCTTTCACGGTGGCATCGTTCACCACCAGCATGCATTCCACACCGCTCACCCGCCCAATGCCGGTGATTACGCCAGCCGAGGGCACTTCGCCCTCGTACATGCCCCAGGCCGCGAGCTGCGAGCACTCCAGAAACGGGCTGCCGGGATCGAGCAGGCGGTCGATGCGTTCCCGTGGCAGTAACTTGCCGCGCTTGAGGTGTTTATCGCGGGCGCTGGCGCCCCCGCCCGTGCTGACGGTCTCAACGCATTGGCGAAGGTCTTCCAGCAAGCCACCCATCGCGGCCGTATTGGCCGTGAATTGCGCAGATTGCCGGTCAATTTTGGTTTTGATTAGCGGCATGAACTCTCCCCATAGCGGGTTTTGAGGCAGTGCGCAGCACTGCAGGAAAAATCAGCCCAGCGCGAAGGTTAATTGACCGTCGTCCGGCGCATCGTTGCGGTTGTGAATCACGGCCATCACGCGCGCTTCGAGGGCATCAATGGCCTTGAGCGCTTCGTTCGCATCGGCGATCCGCGCCATCACCTGCTGGCGGTGTGCCCGGATCCGGGCCAGACGCTGCAGGGTTTGGCGGGCATCTTCTCGCGGCTCGGCATCATACAGATCGATGAATCCGCGGATCTCTTCCAGGGACATCCCCAGACGTCGGCCGCGCAGGGCCAGGGCCAGACGCTCGCGGTCTTGTTCGGAGAACAAACGCGTGGTCCCGCGACGTTCGGGATGCAGGATCCCTTCGGCCTCATAGAAACGCAGGGTGCGGGCCGTGACGTCAAACTCGCGCGCAAGGGTGCGGATGGAATACGTAGTGGTCATAACCGCGACTGTCCGATTTAACTGACGTTGGCGTCAAGCCTATGCACGCGAGGCGCCAGACTCAATCGCCGTGCGCTGACGACTGGTCGGGGTCACGGGGCGGTCGGTATACTCCGGTGCAGTCCAACCCGTCGACCGATTCAAAGGGGATGCCTTGTGGGTGTTCCGGCGGTCGCATCACCATCAGGAAGCCACGATGTCATCACCCGTTTCGTATAGCCGCGAAGGCCGCATTGCGATCATCACTGTCGACAATCCGCCCGTTAACGCGCTCTCCCTGCCGGTCCGCGCCGGTCTCGCCAGTGCCTTCAACCAACTCGCCGCTGATGCTGATGCGCTGGGCGCGGTGCTGATGTGCGCCGGCCGCACCTTCATTGCCGGCGCCGATATCACCGAATTCGACAAGCCGATTGAAGAGCCCTGGCTGCCGAAGGTGCTCACGCAAATCGAGAACAGCTCGAAAGTGGTGGTCGCGGCGATTCACGGCACCGCGCTGGGTGGCGGACTGGAAACGGCGATGTCCTGCCACTACCGCGTGGCTTCCCCCACCGCTCAGGTCGGTCTGCCGGAAGTGAGCCTCGGGCTACTGCCCGGCGCCACCGGCACCCAACGTTTACCGCGTCTGATCGGTGTGCAGGCCGCGCTCGACGCGATGATCAGCGGCCGTCCGCTGTCCGCCAAAGCCGCCCATGAGAAGGGCGCGATTGATGAAATCGTCGAAGGTGACCTCAAAGCCGGCGCGATTGCCTTCGCTGAGAAATTCATCGCCTCCGGCCAGACTCCCCGCAAGGTGCGGGACATCCCCGTGGACGCGTCCAGCCTGCCGGCCGATTTCTTCGCCACCTATCGCAAGAACATCGCCCGCGACACGCGCGGCTTTTTCGCCCCGGAGCAGATCGTGCAGTGCGTTGAAGCGGCGGTGGCCTTGCCGTTCGACGACGCCGTCGCGGTGGAAAACAAACTCTTCATGCAGTGCATGACCTCGAACCATTCCAAAGCCCAGCGCCATCTGTTCTTCGCCGAGCGCGAAGTGGCCAAGGTGCCTGATGTGCCGAAAGACACCGCGCTGCGCGCCATCAAGCAGGTGGCCGTCGTGGGCGGCGGCACCATGGGCGGTGGCATCGCGATGAATTTTGCCAACGTCGGCATCCCGGTCCTGTTGAAAGAAATCAGCCAGGAAGCGCTGGACCGCGGCATGAACATCATCCGCAGCAACTACGAAGGTCCGGTCAAAAAGGGCAAGTTGACGCAGGCGGCGATGGACAAGTGCATGTCGCTCATCACGCCGACGCTCGAGTACAAGGATCTGGCGGACGCCGATCTCGTCATTGAAGCGGTGTTCGAAACCATGGCGATCAAGAAAATCGTTTTCGGTGAACTCGATGCCGTGTGCAAGCCGGGCGCCATTCTCGCCAGCAACACCTCCACCTTGAACGTCGACGAAATCGCCGAATGCACCAAGCGTCCGGAAGACGTCATTGGCCTGCATTTCTTTGCCCCGGCCAACGTGATGTCGCTGCTGGAAATCGTGCGCGGTGCCAAAACGTCGAAGGACGTGATTGCCACCTCCATGGCGATGGCCAAGACCATCCGCAAGATGGGCGTGCTGGTACGCGTGTGCTTCGGTTTTGTGGGCAACCGCATGTTCTTCCCCTATGTCCGCGAAGCCCAGCGCATGATTCTTGAGGGCGTGCCGGCCGAGCGCATCGACCGCGTCGCCTACGAATGGGGCATGGCGATGGGCCCGAACGGCGTGTCTGACCTCTCGGGCCTCGACGTGCTCGATAAGGTCAACAAGGAGTGGAAAGAGAAGCCGAACGATCCCGCCTACTGCCGGATGATCGAAGTGCTGGTGGGCATGGGCCGTAACGGTCAGAAGACCAGCGCTGGTATCTACAAGTACGAAGGGCGCAACCCGGTGCCGGATGCGGAAGTGACCGCGCTGGCGAAGGCTGAGGCGGAGCGTCTCAACGTACCCCAGATTGAAGTCTCCGACGAAGAAATCATCGAACGCTTGCTGTATTCGATGATTAACGAAGGCGCGCTGATTCTGGACGAAGGCATTGCCATGCGTTCCAGCGACATCGACGTGGTGTTCTGCCACGGCTACGGCATGCCGCGCTATCGCGGTGGGCCGATGATGTACGGCGACATCGTGGGCTTGTCTCACGTAGTGGCGGCGATGGACAAATATCGCGCGCGCTACGGCGACCTCTATTGGACGCCGGCGCCGCTGTTGGCCAAATTGGCCGCCAGTGGTCAGACCTTCGCCCAGTGGAGCGCCTCGCGCGGCTAATGTTGGCTGCGCGATTTGCGACCCGGCGCCACGCGCGCCGGGTCGTCTCGCAAGGAGTGTTTACCCTTGTCTGACCCAGATAATGCTCCGATGTCTTGCCGCGCTCGATGCGGCGCCTGCTGTATCGCGCTCTCTATTTCCACGCCGTTTCCCGGCATGCCGAACGGCAAACCCGCCGGCGTTCCTTGCCTCCATCTCACATCCCGTTATGCCTGCGCGCTCTATGAGCACCCGCAGCGCCCCAAGTGCTGCGAGGGCTTGAAGCCCTCACGTGAAATGTGTGGCGATACGCGGGAAGACGCGCTCCGGTACCTCAGCGCCCTGGAGGCGGCGACCGCGCCGCCGTCGGGCAAGTTTTAGCGCTTAATGTTAACGGCTCGCGGCCGCTAGCCCACTCCATAGGCCGTCTTCCGGACAACTTGGTACATGCTCAAAAAAATCCCCACCTCCCAGCTTCGTCCCGGCATGTTCCTCAATGAACTGTGTGGCTCCTGGATGGATCATCCGTTCTGGAATACCAAGTTCCTGCTGGAAGACCCGCAGGATCTCGTCAGGATTCATTCGAGCGGCGTTAGCGAATGCTGGATCGATACCAGCCGCGGATTGGATATCGAAGGTGGCGCGACCCGCGAGGAAGTGGCCAGAAGCAACGAGGCTGAACTTGTCGCCGCCACGACAAGCGATTTGCCGTCTCTCAAGGTCGCCGCCGCTGAAGAAGTTGAGCGCGCGGCGCGCATCTGTAACCGGGCGAGGGGCGCGGTGGTGTCGATGTTTAAAGAGGCGCGCATGGGCAAGTCGGTGGATACCGCCGGCCTCGCGCCGCTGGTGGAGGAAATCAGCGCCTCGGTGATGCGCCATCCGAGCGCACTGGTGTCGCTGGCCCGCCTCAAGTCCAAAGACGACTACACCTACATGCATTCAGTGGCGGTCTGCGGCCTCATGCTGGCGCTCGCCCGTCGCCTCGGCCTGCCAGAAGATACGGTCCGCGAGTTGGGTCTGGCCGGCCTGGTACACGATTTGGGTAAATCGGTCATTCCCCTGGAAGTATTGAACAAGCCCGGCAAGCTGACCGACGCCGAGTACGAACTCATTAAGGGTCACTCGAAGGCTGGCTTCGATATGCTGGTGGAAGGCGGCGGGGCTGGGCAGATCCCGCTGGACGTCACGCTCCATCATCACGAGAAAGTAGACGGCACCGGCTATCCGGACCGCCTCCCGGGTGACGCCATCAGCCTCTACGCCAAGATGGGCGCCGTATGCGACGTCTACGACGCCATCACTTCAAACAGGCCTTACAAACTCGGCTGGAACCCGGCCGAGGCGCTGCGCAAAATGAATGAGTGGGCCAAAGGCCATTTCGATCTGCCGGTGTTCCATGCTTTCGTGAAAAGCGTGGGCATCTTCCCGTTGGGCTCCTTGGTAAGACTTGAGTCTGGACTGCTGGCAGTGGTGACGGAGTCGCACGAAGATGCCTTGCTCACCCCGGTCGTCAAGACTTTCTATTGCGCGAATCGCCGCGAACGGCAGCGTCCGCGGATTGTCGATTTGGCCGACAGCGGCTGCGCCGACAAAATCGTGTCGTGGGAATCGCAGGAAAAATGGCGCTTTCCGGATCTTGACGACCTTTGGCGTACCCCGGTGAATTGAGCCCAAGTCTGGCGAATCAGGCGGTGCGCTCAACCGCCAGGCCGAGTTCGTCCACCATCGCCTCACGCATCATGAATTTCTGGATTTTGCCGGTGACCGTCATCGGGAAGCCGTCTACAAAGCGCACGTGGTGCGGAATTTTGTAGTGCGCAATCTGGCCCTGACAGAACCCGCGGACTTCGTCCGCATCCGCGCTTTCACCTTCTTTTAGCTTGATCCATACCGCCACCTGCTCACCAAA
This sequence comes from Klebsiella pneumoniae, assembly GCA_945876945.1. Taxonomy (GTDB): domain Bacteria; phylum Pseudomonadota; class Gammaproteobacteria. Next base: position 32,505 of record CAMCQE010000020.1, on the reverse strand, counting down.
GCGCTGGTCTGGCACGCCAAACACCGCCACGTCCTGAATTTTGGGATGGCGATAAAGAAACTCCTCGATCTCGCGCGGGTACACGTTTTCCCCGCCGCGGATGATCATGTCTTTCACGCGGCCCACGATATTGCAGTAGCCCTCGTCGTCGATCACGGCGAGGTCGCCGGTGTGCATCCAGCCGGCGCTGTCGATCGAATCGGCCGTGCGCTCCGGGTCGTTCCAGTAGCCGAGCATCACGCTGTAGCCGCGGGTATAGAGCTCGCCTTTTTCGCCGCGCGGCACCGTCAAACCATCGGCATCCACAACCTTCACCTGCACGTGCGGATGCACCCGGCCAATGGTGGAAACGCGGCGGTCGATCGGATCATCGAGACCGCTCTGAAAGCTCACGGGACTCGTCTCGGTCATGCCATAGGCAATGGTGACGCCCGTCATGTGCATATCGCTCAGCACGCGCTTCATGACTTCAATCGGGCAGGGCGCGCCGGCCATGATGCCGGTGCGGAGCGTGCTCAAATCAAACTGGGCAAATTCGGGGTGATCAAGTTCGGCGATGAACATGGTCGGCACCCCATGCAGCGCGGTGCAGCGCTCGGCGGCGACCGCCTCAAGCACCGCGCGGGGCTCAAAGGCTTCGGCAGGAAACACCATCGTCGCGCCGTGCGAGACGCAGGTCAGCACGCTCATCACCATGCCGAAACAATGGTAGAGCGGGACCGGAATGCATAAGCGATCTTCCGCCGAGAAGCGCATCGCGCGCCCCACGAAATAACCGTTATTGATCACATTGAAATGCGTGAGCGTGGCGCCTTTGGGCATGCCGGTGGTGCCGCTCGTGAACTGGATGTTGGCCGCGTCATCGGGTTGCAGCAGGGGCGCGAGGCGCTCGAGTTCGGCGTGCTCGGTCTCGCCTCCAAGTGCGGAGACATCGCAAAAGCGCAGCATGCCGGGATGCGCCTGTTCGTCGATAGCAATCACCGTCCGCAGTGCGGGCAGGGTGCCGGCGCGGAGCGCGCCAGGCGCGCAATCGGCAAGCTCCGGGGCCAGCGTGCGTAACATCTCCAGATAGTCGCTGCTCTTGAAGCGGCTGGCCGTGACCAACGCGGCGCAACCGACTTTATTGAGCGCATATTCGAGTTCGGAGAGGCGATACGCCGGATTGATATTGACCAGCACCAGACCTGCGCGAGCGGCGGCGAATTGGGTCAGCACCCATTCGGCGTTGTTGGGCGACCAGATCCCGATACGCTCGCCGCGTTGCAGGCCCAATGCGAGCAGCCCGGCGGCCAGCGCATCAACCCGCGTGTCGAGTTCGCCATAGGTCCAGCGTATCGACTGTTGGCGCACCACCAACGCTTCCCGCGCCGTATGCTGGCTGGCGGCATCGCGCAACAATTGTCCCATCGTGAGATAGCGCAGGGGTTCTTCGCTGACGCCGTGGACAAAACTCGGTGCAATCGTTGCCATTTCAAGAGTCTCCCCGACGCCTGCGGCGCCGCGCTGATTAGTTCGCTGGGTTCAACAGGGCTTCTACGCTCGCGATTTTATCTTCCATGTGCTGGCGCTTATCGGTGCGGGTGCCGACTTTGAGATTGGTAAACACCCGCGGCACGCCCTCCTGATGCAGGGCGTCATGGCAAGCCTTCACACAGGCCATTACCGCATCCCACTCACCCTCAATGACCGTCCCGTAAGGGTGCATCTGATGGGCGAGGCCGCTGGCATCGATCACGCGCTGGCAGTGCGCAATGTAGGGTGAGAGCGAGACGCCAACGCCGATGGGGACGACGCAGAGATCGACCATCACGTGCATGCTTAGAACTCCAGATGTCTCGGGGTGCGGGGGAACGGGATGACGTCCCGGATATTGGTGACGCCGGTAACAAACATCAGCAGGCGTTCAAAGCCGAGACCAAAGCCGGCGTGCGGGGCGGTGCCAAATTTGCGGGTATCGAGATACCACCAGTAATCCTCGCGACTCAGCCCGAGTTCGTCGATGCGCGCACCAAGGACTTCCAGCCGCTCTTCGCGCTGGCTGCCGCCGATGAGTTCGCCAATCCGCGGCACCAGCAGGTCCATCGCGGCGACGGTTTTGCCATCGGCGTTTTGCCGCATATAGAACGCTTTGATTTCGCGCGGCCAGTCGTGCACGAACACCGGTCGCTGGAAATGCACTTCGGTCAGATAGCGCTCGTGCTCGGACTGCAGGTCCTGTCCCCACACCGGCGCGTATTCGAAAGGCCGGCCGGCAGCCTGGAGGATGGCGATGGCATCGGTGTAGCTCACGCGCGCGAAGTCGCTGCTGCGTACAGCATCCAGCGTTGACTGCAGTTCAGGGTCAACAAAACTGGTGAAGAGTTTGAGATCCTCTGCGCAATCGGTGCACAGGAAATCGAGCAGAAACTTCACCATGTCTTCGGCGAGCTGCATGTCGTCTGCCAGTTCGGCAAAGGCGAACTCGGGTTCAATCATCCAGAACTCGGCCATGTGTCGGCTGGTGTTCGAGTTCTCGGCGCGGAAAGTCGGCCCGAAGGTGTACACCTTGCCGAGCGCGAGACAGTAGGTTTCCACCGCCAACTGCCCGGAAACGGTGAGGTGTGCTTCCTTGCCGAAAAAGTCCTGATTGAAGTCCACCCGGCCTTCGCGCTGGGGCACCCGGGTCAAATCGAGTGTGGTCACCTTGAACATATCCCCGGCACCTTCGCAGTCGGCGCCGGTAATGATCGGGGTGTGGATGTAATGAAAGCCGCGCTGCTGGAAGAAATCGTGCACGGCAAAGGCCAGCCGCGAGCGGATGCGGGCCATCGCCCCAAACTTGTTGGTGCGTGCGCGCAGATGCGCGATGGTGCGCAGGAATTCGTCTGAGTGGCGTTTTTTCTGGAGCGGATAATCTTCCGGGCACTCGCCGATGATGCGTAGCGTCTGGGCCCGCAGTTCCCAGCGCTGCTCTTTGCCCAGCGAGGGAACCAGTTCACCGCTCACCGCCACCGCGGCCCCGGTCATTGCCCGGCGGACCTCGCTAAAACCATCGCAGTTCGCGTCGATCACGCACTGCAGGCCTTTGAGGCAGGAGCCGTCGTTCACTTCGAGAAACGAAAACTCCTTCGCGTCGCGCCGGGTGCGGACCCAGCCCCGCACTTCGACCTGCCCCAGTGGCGAGTCGGCCTCGAGCAGGGCTTTTACCGGCGCGAAGCCTTGCGCCTTAGTCTGGTTCATAGCCGAGGTTGGGCGCTAACCAGCGCTCTGCTTCGCGCACTTCCATCCCTTTGCGATGCGCATAGTCCTGCACCTGATCGCGATTCAACTGACCCACACCAAAGTAGCGCGCATCGGGGTTGGCGAAATACCAACCGCAAATTGAGGCCGCGGGCGTCATGGCAAAGTTGCTGCTGAGCGAGATCCCGGTGTTCTTCTCGACGTCGAGCAACTGCCACAGCAAAGGCTTCTCGGAGTGGTCGGGACAGGCGGGATAACCCGGCGCGGGGCGAATGCCACGATAGCGCTCGGCGATGAGGGAGTCGGTATCCAGCACCTCGTCTGCGGCATAACCCCAGAATTCACGCCGCACCATCTCGTGCAGACGCTCGGCGAAGGCTTCGGCAAAGCGGTCGGCCAGCGCCTTGGCCATAATCGAGTGATAGACGTCGTGATCGCGCTCGTAGCGCGCCACCAGTTCGTCGCAACCAAACCCGACCGACACGGCAAACGCGCCGAAATAATCGTCGATCCCGCTCTCGCGGGGGGCGACGAAATCCGCCAGCGCGTAGTTCGGCTGGCCTTCTGGTTTGCGCTGTTGCTGACGCAGGCTGTGGAGCACGGTAAGGGGACGGGTGCGCGTGCTGTCGCTGTAGATCTCGATGTCGTCGGCGTTCACCGAGTTGGCCGGAAATAGCCCGATGACGGCGCGCGCCGTCAGCAGTTTCTGGCTGACGATTTCTTCCAGCAACTTCAAGGCATCCTGATACAGGCGCCGCGATTCTTCGCCCACCACTTCGTCGTCCAGAATGCGCGGGAAGCGACCCGCAAGTTCCCAGGCTGAAAAGAAAGGCGTCCAGTCGATGTAGGGCACGAGGTCTTCGAGAGACCAGTTGTCGAACACCTGAAGGCCAAATCGCTGCGGCGGAGCAGGGCGATACTGTGACCAGTCGGCGCGGTATTGATTGGCCCGGGCATCGTACAGGCTGAGCCACTCAAAGCCCGACTGTCGCTGGCGATGCCGTTCGCGCAGCGTGGCGTACTCATCCCTGATCCGCGAGACAAAACCGCGTTTCAGATCGCGGCTGATAAGGCTGGTGGCCACGCCGACCGCGCGGGAGGCATCTTTGACGTGGATGACCGGGCCGCGATAGGCGGGTTCGATCTTGACCGCCGTATGCGTACGGGAGGTGGTCGCGCCACCAATCATCAAGGGTAATTCGAGGCCGCGACGCTGCATCTCGCTGGCCACATGGGTCATTTCTTCAAGCGACGGTGTAATCAGACCAGACAGCCCCACCATGTCCGCACCCTCGCGGACGGCCGCGTCGAGAATGTCGTCGCAAGCCACCATCACGCCAAGGTCGATGACCTCGAAGTTATTGCATTGGAGCACCACGCCCACGATGTTCTTGCCGATGTCGTGCACGTCGCCTTTCACAGTCGCCAGCACAATTTTACCGGCGGTGCGCCCGCCGCCAGCGGCCTTTTCCTCTTCGATAAACGGAATGAGATGGGCCACGGCCTTCTTCATCACGCGGGCGCTTTTCACCACCTGCGGCAGAAACATCTTGCCGGCACCGAACAAATCGCCCACTACGTTCATGCCGGCCATCAGCGGGCCTTCAATGACGTCCAGCGGGTGATTGGCCGCAAGCCGGGCTTCCTCGGTATCGAGTTCGATGAAGTCGGCGTTGCCTTTCACCAGCGCATGGGACAGTCGCTCTGCCACCGGCAGGCTGCGCCACTCTTCCACTTCCTGTTTCTGGCGCGTTTCACCTTTGAAACTGCCGGCGATTTCGATCAGGCGCTCGGTGGCGTCGGGCCGACGATTGAGCAGGACGTCTTCCACGCGCTCGAGCAAATCCCGCGGAATCTCGTCGTAAATCGCCAACTGCCCGGCGTTGACGATGGCCATGTCCATGCCGGCCTGAATGGCGTGATAGAGAAACGCCGAGTGCATCGCTTCCCGTACCGGGTTATTCCCACGGAAGGAAAACGACACGTTGCTTAAGCCTCCGCTCACCAGGGCGTGCGGGAGTTCTTGCTTGATGAGCCGGGTGGCTTCAAAAAAAGCCAGCGCGTAATCGTTGTGCTCTTCGATGCCGGTGGCGACGGTGAGGACGTTGGGGTCGAAGATGATGTCTTGCGGCGCGAAATCCAGACGGTCGCGGAGCAGGTGATAGGAGCGCGCGCAGATTTCGAGTTTGCGGGCGGCACTATCGGCCTGGCCCTTCTCGTCGAAAGCCATCACCACCACCGCCGCGCCGTAGCCTTGGCACAGCGCGGCCTGCGTGAGGAATTTTTCTTCCCCTTCCTTGAGGCTGATCGAGTTCACCACGCCTTTGCCCTGCAAGCAGCGCAGGCCCGCTTCGATGACGCTCCACTTGGAGGAGTCGATCATGATCGGCACCCGACTGATGTCCGGGTCGGAGGCAATGCGGTTCAGGAACTCGACCATCAGCTTTTCGGAATCGAGCAGGCCTTCGTCCATGTTGACGTCGATGACCTGCGCGCCGTTTTCTACCTGTTGGCGGGCGATGGTGAGCGCGGCTTCCAAGTGGCCGTCGCGCACCAGTTGCGCAAATTTGGGCGAGCCGGTGACGTTGGTGCGCTCGCCCACATTGATGAACCCCGTGACGCTGGTGAGGTTCAAAGCCTCCAGACCGGACAAACGACAGATGGGCTCCACTGCCGGGATCTGGCGGGGAGCCATGGGCTTCAGCGCGGCACTGATGGCGGCGATATGGGCCGGGGTAGTGCCGCAACAGCCGCCCGCGAGATTGAGGAAGCCGGCGCTGGCAAATTCTTCCAACACCTCGGCCATGTTTCTCGGCGTGTCGTCGTACTCGCCAAATTCGTTAGGTAAGCCCGCGTTCGGGTGCAGGCTGACGCAGGTATCTGCCACGCGCGAGAGTTCTTCGACGTAGGGGCGCAAATCGCTCGCGCCCAGCGCGCAGTTAAGCCCAATGCACAGCGGCCGCGCATGCCGTACCGAGTTCCAGAAGGCTTCGGTAGTTTGGCCGGTCAAGGTCCGGCCGCTGCGGTCAGTAATCGTGCCGGAAATCATCAGGGGCAAGCGGCGGCCCAGACCCGCACTGTATTCCTCGATCGCGAACAGCGCGGCCTTCGCATTGAGCGTGTCGAAGATGGTTTCAACGAGTAACAAATCGGCGCCGCCACAGACCAGGCCGTCGATAGCGTCAACATAGGACTTGCGCAGATCTTCAAAACTCACGTTACGGAAACTGGGATCGTGGACATCGGGCGATACCGAGGCCGTGCGGTTCGTCGGCCCGAGCACACCGGCCACGTAGCGCTGGCGACCATCTGCCGCTTGTGCGCGATCAATCACCCGGCGGGCGAGCTGCGCGCCGGCGAGGTTAAGTTCGCGGGCGATATCGGAAAGGGCGTAGTCGGCCTGCGCGATCGTGGTGGAGTTGAAGGTGTTGGTTTCGATGATGTCAGCGCCGGCGGCAACGAAGGCGCTATGAATTTCTTCAATGATCTCGGGCTTGGTCAGCGTGAGCAGATCGTTGTTGCCCTTCAAGTCGACTGGATGCTGGGCAAACCGCGTGCCGCGGTAATCCGCTTCGGACAAGCGATGACGCTGGATCATGGTCCCCATGGCGCCATCAATAATGAGGATTTCGCGACTCAGGCGGTCACGAATTGCGGTTTCGACAGGACTCATCGCCATGCTGGGTCAGACTCGGATTATTGCGGTGCGACCAGTTTAACAGGCGGAGCCACTGGACGGGCAGCGTGACTCATGGCGTCGCCTGCTGCGGGCGAGGCCGCAGCCGCAAGTGCTGGCGTCGCGACGCCCACCAGATCCCGGCCAGTATCGCTACCAGCGCCAGATGAATGATCCACAGCCCTATGCTGGTAGGCAGGATCCCCTTGTTGAGCAGCGCGCGACCCACCCCAAGCAGGTTGCTGTAGCCGAAGTAGCCCGACACTGCCGTCAGGAGCCAGAGATACCAGTTATGCCCGTTGCTGGACAGCGCCACCAGCACCGCCAACAAGGGGAGCAGGAGCGCCGCGATCGGTTTTGCCAGCCGCCACTGAAACTCCACCTTGAACACGCGAGCGCTGTAACGCAGCAGTTCCCGCGTTGGCATGTAGTTCACGTTGCCTGAGATGTCGGTCGGGGCATGGGCCTCAATGCGCAGGGCATATTTGCCGAAGTTGGTCACCACGTAATTCAGCGCGCCCGGTTGGGCCTTGTAGGTAATTCCGTCGAGAAACACCGCAAAGCGATCGCCGTCACCGGGTTCCGTTTCAACATGCGACTGGTCGGATCGCAGCAGGCCGATGTCTTCGCCTTCCCTGACCTGCACGAACACCTGCTCCAGCAGTTTGCTGTCGGCGCCCACTTTTTCGGCGTAGAAAATTTTCTTGCCGCCGCCAATTTCCCTGAAGCGCCCCGCCTTGACCCCGGCGATGGTGGCGTCGTTCTCGGTTTGTTCCCGAATTCGCTGGCCTATCTCTTCCAGATGCGGTTCCGCGTAAAGCGTCAGCGTACCCACCAGCAGTGCGGCGATGGCGCCCAGTTTGAATGCCACGCCGAGCAGCATGGCCGGGCTGATGCCGGCTGCTCGCATGGCCACCAGCTCCCGGTCGCGCTGAAAGCGGATGATGGCGGCGAAGATCCCGAGGAACAGGCTCATGGGGATGAGGTCCCGCATCGACGTCAGCATTTTCAGACCCAGCAGTTCGAAGATGTGGGCCGGCGCAATTTTGCCTTCGGCTGCCTGGCCCAGAAATCCTGCAAAGCGTGTCGTGAAAAAAATGATCACCAGCGCACCCAGCACCATCGCCGAGAAGCGCAGAAATTCGCGGGTCACATAGCGCTGCAGGATCATCGTCGATAGCGCTCTTTCAATGGGCTGCACTCGCGTCGGCTTTCCGATGCCGGTTATCGAGCACCAGATTGTAGGCAGCCACAAATAAAGGGAAGAGGTTCGAGAGAATGCCCACTGAATCGTTTTTGCCGAAGACGAAATAGCTCAGCAGACAGATGCTGCCGGCCAGGCTCATGTACCAGAAAGTTCGCGGCATCACTGGTTTATTGGACAGCCGCGAGGCCATCAGTTGCACCACCCAGCGCCCCGCAAACATCAGCGCCCCAACGTAGCCGACAATCTTGCCAGCCTGAAGATCTACGCCCAGCCAGTGCCCGAGTGGGAGATTAAAAAAGGCCGCAATGGTGGCGTGCAGTTCAGTTAGCGTGCTCATTGCTGAGCGCCCTCAGCGCGGGTTTCGGTTGCCATGCCGGTGCGAAAGCGTCGGCGTTGGAGCCACATCACACCGAAGATATCCACGATTCCCACCCACAGGCGATTGCCGATGCCGTATTTCGACTGGCCGTGCAGGCGCGGCCTGTGGTTTACCGCGACGGACAGGGCAAGCCCGCCCTCGCGGCGGACCAGCGCAGGGAGAAAACGATGCATGTGATTAAATCTGGGCAAGCGCATAAACAGGGTTCGCTCGAAGGCCTTTAAGCCGCAGCCGGTATCCGGCGTGGCGTCGCCCAGCGCCCGCGCCCGCACGCCGTTGGCGATCCGCGAAGACCAGCGTCGTACCCAGGTATCGCGCCGGCGTTGCCGATGACCACAAATGATGACCGGGGTCTCCGTCGCGTGACGCAGGGCCTCCAGCAGATTCGGGATGTCCGCGGGGTCGTTTTGACCATCACCGTCCAGCGTCACGATGTAGCGTCCACGGGCAAAATCGATCCCGGTACAGACGCCAGCACTCTGGCCGCGATTGGCGTCATGGCGCAGCACGCGTAAACGTCCGGCATAGGCCGGCAGGGCCTCAAGCAGTCGCCTCGGCGTTTCATCGGTGCTGGCGTCATCGATGACGAGAATCTCGAATTCGGTGCGCACGCATGCCGTGGCCACCTCGGCGATCAGCCCAATGATGTTGTCCGCTTCGTTGAAGCAGGGGATGATCACCGAGACTTCTGGCGCGTCAGCGCTGGCGGCAAGGAGATTTTGCGAAGTGCTCATCGGCGGGGCGGGGACTTTTACCTGGGGAATCTGCGCCAGTTTAACAGTCCTGATGCGGCACCGCGCAGTGTGCTTTGACAGGGATTCTGGTGGCTGTTTAGATGGCCGCCTAAAACACAGAAGGTTCCCCCATGGGTCATAGACTCTCAAAAATTTATACACGCACCGGCGATGCCGGCACGACTGGCCTCGGCGACGGGAGTCGCGCCGCTAAGGATTCTGCCCGCATCCATGCCCTTGGCGAAGTCGACGAACTCAACACCGTACTGGGTCTGCTTCTGTGTGAGGCGCTCCCCGCCGAGATGGCCAGCGCCATGTTCGAAATTCAGCACGATTTGTTCGATCTGGGCGGCGAGCTTTCAATTCCGGGAAGCACTTTGCTCGCGGCGGGCGCGGTGCCGCGTCTTGAACAGTTGATTGACCATTACAACGAAGCGTTGCCGCCGCTGAAGGAATTCATCTTGCCAGGCGGCAATCGAGCCTCGGCGGTGTGTCAGTTCGCACGGGCCGTTTGTCGGCGCGCCGAGCGCTCGATTGTGAGCGCGGCAGAGAGCGGAGAGGTATCTGAAGCGATCCAGCAGTACATCAATCGGCTGTCAGACCTCTTGTTCGTGCTGTCGCGCACGCTGGCGCGGGTCGATGGCGGCACGGAAGTGATGTGGGACCGTACCCGCTTCAAGCAAGAGAAGTCCTGAACGCGGGCTCCATTAGCGCTGTTGGAGCGTGAGCAGAGGCCCAATGCGAGTCATCTGGAAGCGGTTGAGAAAGGATTGGCCGAGTAGGGCCACCTCAGGGAAATCGCCGTCCATCACCACGCAATCAACGTCTCGCGCCAACAGACCCTGCACCCGCAGGGTTCGGAGTTTGAGCCGATAGCCTTGGGCAAGCCCCGAGGCCGTTGACATCGTCACGGGTGTGCCGTCGAACTTTGACAGCAAACCCAGACGCGCGGCCTGCCGACTATTGATGCTGACGAACGAGGCCCCTGTATCGACCACCATTCGCAGCGGGTTGCCGTTGGCCTCGCCATCGACGTAGAACTGGCTGTCGCCTGCTTCAACGATTTTGACAGAAGGGCCCGCGCCGGGCGGCCTGAAGTTCGCATCCACCCGTTCATTCAATCCAAGCTCAAAGGTCTGCCCGTCGACTTCAAAACGAGCCTTGCGGCTATTTGCCTCCAGCAATTTGACCCCGTCGGGGCTGCGTTGCCCGGCGCCAATCACGCGCCGCACGCCGTTCACCTGAATCACCGCCCGATGCGGAAATAAGGCCTCGACCACGACCCTCGGTCGCGCGCCTGCGGTCTCAGCCTCAGCCGCAATGAAAAGCGCTGCCAAACTTGCCGCCGCCAGCGCTCGCCACAATTCCCGGCTTCTCTTCATTTGCCTGCTACACTGCCGCCCCTTTTTTGTAACGTAGCAGATGTGGAGCGTTACCGATGCATATTGCTTGTCTTGATTTTGAAGGGGTCCTTGTCCCCGAGATTTGGGTTGGGTTGGCTGAGAGAACCGGGATTGCCGAACTTCGGGCAACCACCCGCGAGGTCCCCGACTATCATGAGTTGATGAAAATGCGCCTCGACGTGATGCGCGAGCGCGGGCTTAAATTCGCCGACATCATGGCCGCCGCCGATAGCCTTGACCCTTTGCCGGGGGCTTTCGAATTTTTGACCTGGCTCCGTAGCGAGTTTCAGGTAGCGATCGTTTCCGATACGTTCTATGAACTCGCGTTCCCCCTGTTACGCAAACTCGATATGCCGATGATGCTGTGTCATCGCTTGCAGGTGGCGGACAGCGGAGAGATCACGGGCTATCAGTTGCGCCAGCCCGATCCCAAGCGTCATGCCATTCGCGGTTTTAAGTCGATGCAATATCAGGTGATGAGCACGGGGGATTCGTACAACGATATCCCGATGCTGGAAGAAGCCGATCGCGCCTGCTTTTTCTGCCCGCCGGACAACGTGGTGCGGGACTTCCCGCAGTTCGCGATTGCCCGTAGTTATGCAGAACTGCAGGCCGCCTTCAGCGCGGCCCGCAAGGCATTCGGCTAAGGGCTCAATGGCTCGGGTTGCCGCGCGTTAAGCGGCACCCGGGCCAACGACCATGCAGATCGCGCCCAAGCCAGCAGTTCGGCAGGTGCCGCCCCGGCCATAGCGTCCGGTGGCGGATGGCCGAGAAAGCCAAGCGCAGCAGTCAGAAGCGTAGATGCCGGTCGTCCACTGACCGGACAGGCCAGCGTCTGCTTGCTCAGCTTGGCGCCATCAACATCCAGGGCCAGCGGGAGATGGCAATACCGCAGCTCAGCCAGCCCCAGACAGCGCTGCAGATAGCGTTGACGCGGGCTTGAGTCCAGCAAATCTGCACCGCGAACCACTTCGGTAATGCCTTGCCAGGCATCGTCGACCACCACCGCGAGGTGATAGGCCGGCCAATTTTCAACGCGCCACACCACAAAGTCGCCGCAGGTGTCGGCTAGCGTTTCTTCCACCTCACCGTGCAAGGCATCCTCGATTGAGACGGGTGTCTCTGCCACGCGAATGCGGAGCGTCGCGGGAGTGTCCGGCCTCATGTGCAGCGTTCGGCAGGTTCCGGGATACGCCCCGGGGCCAATCTGTCGGCGTGAACAACGGCAGTGATAAGCCAGGTTCCGCGCAATCAGTTCATCCCGGGCCGCGAGATGCGCCTCGCGACGGGCATGCTGGTAGCACACCGGTCCATCCCAGCAGAGTCCCAACCGCTCAAGCTCCCGCAAGATGGCGTCAGCCGCGCCCGGCACTTCGCGCGGTGGGTCGATATTTTCGATTCTGAGCAGCCATTCGCCACGCTGGGTGCGTGCCTGCAGGAAACTGCCGAGCGCCGCGACCACCGAGCCAAAATGGAGGCTGCCACTAGGGGAGGGCGCAAACCGCCCGCGATATCCCACAGGGAACAGCTCATCGCTCAAGACTCAACGAGCTCCGCGCAGAAAATGGCGATGAAACAGCAAGGTGGCGCCCGCCACCCCCGCCGGCAAGGCCAGACAGTTCAGCAAGGGCAGCATACTCAAGACAACGGCTGTCAGGCCAAAGCCGAAGGCGCAGGCCCGGTGTTGGCGCAGGCAGCGCAGGGCCGCAGGGAAGGGGTGGCCGTGGCGCGAGAACACGCCGTCCAGCAGTTCCAGCGCGAGCATCCAGGCGCCACCGAGGCACCAGAGGAGCGGGCTCAGCGCGTTCAGACCGGGAATCAAGACGCTGAGCACGAGAAGAAGAATCAACCAGCCGAAGTACCGAAGCTTGCGCCATTCCTGAGCCAGTGCTGGCGCGAGGGAATGCCACCAAGGCGCCTCGTCGAGGGCCGGTGGCCGCGCACCGAGGTGGCTTTCTACCGCGACCGAGAGCCGATCGAGAAACGCCACGCCGAAGATGCCGGCGAGCACTACCAGCGCGAGATTACTGATTAACAGCGTGATGGCGACCGCAATGGGCCAAATCAACCAGCGCAGGAAGTCCCATTGGTCCGCCAACCAGGTGTCCAGCGCCGCATCAAGAGCCTGGATGCCGAACCAGGCGGCGAGCCCGAGCAGAAGGGCCGCCAGCAAGACGGGTCCAAGCGCCCACGCTCGCACACCGGGCAGGACAAGCAAACCGAGCCCCTGCCAGAACCCCTGAACACCGGCACTGAAGCCGGGCGGGGGCTGGTGGAGCTGGGCGCTCACGGCAAATCAACCCTCGCCGGCGCTTCCCAGCCAGGCATCCGATGCTCAACCACGATGGTCGGGTAGGTCCCGCCGCGAACATTGAAGCGGGCGCTTAAGCGGGCGAATCGCGGCTGGCATGCGGCCACCATGTCGTCCAGCATGCGATTGGTGACGGCCTCGTGAAACGCGCCAACGTCGCGGAACGACCAGATATAGAGTTTGAGTGACTTCAGTTCGATACACGCCTCGCCCGGCACATAGCTCAGATCGAGGTGTGCGAAATCCGGTTGACCGGTCTTCGGACAGAGGCAGGTGAACTCCGGAATTTCGATGTGGATGGTGTAATCCCGCTGAGGGGCTGGATTGGGAAACGTGTCTAAGCTGTGCTGGGGCGTGGTCGCCATGCGGGTGGTCCGGAATTGGGAAGGGAGTCGCATCCTACACGCGGCAATCGCCGGCAAAAAGCCTCACGGGGCAGTCATCTCCGGCTTCCTGAAATCCCCAATTTATTCGGTAAAACAAAAGCCTGAGTTTAACGCCCGCGCCCCTTCGGCGTTTGTGCCGCAAGATCGCGATAAGGTATGCTTCCGGGCTATGCGCATCGCCCGAATCAAGCTCGCCGGCTTCAAATCTTTCGTCGATCCGACCACCCTGCACCTACCCGGGAATCTCACCGGGATCGTGGGGCCTAACGGTTGCGGCAAGTCGAACATCATCGACGCCATGCTGTGGGTGATGGGGGAGACCTCGGCCAAGCAGCTGCGCGGCGACTCCATGGCCGATGTCATTTTTAGCGGTTCAAACACGCGCAAGCCGGTCGGGCAAGCCTCGGTCGAACTGGTATTCGACAACGCCGACGGCACCATCGGTGGCCCGTACTCGGGTTTCGCCGAAATCTCCATCAAACGCACCGTTGGGCGCGACGGAAACTCCAATTACTACCTGAACGGCACCCGCTGCCGGCGCAAGGACATTCTGGACGTGTTCCTCGGGACCGGCCTCGGTGTTCGGGGCGGTTACTCGGTGATCGAGCAGGGCATGATCTCCCGGGTCATCGAAGCGAAGCCTGAAGAACTGCGTAACTTTCTGGAAGAGGCCGCCGGGATCTCGCGCTACAAGGAACGGCGGCGGGAAACCGAAACCCGCATCCGCCATACCAATGAGAACCTCGAGCGGGTCAACGACATCCGGCTGGAACTCGAGAAACAACTCACCCGCCTGCAGCGGCAGGCCAAGGCCGCAGAGCAATATCAGGCACTGAAATCCGAAGAGCGTCAGTTGGAGGCCGATTATCTGGCCATCCGCTGGCAGGGCATTGAGCGCGCCCGGCAGCAGCAGCATCTCGAAATCTCAGCCCGCGAAACCGAGCTGGACGCCGCGCTTGCCGCCCTGCGCAAGCTTGAGAATGAACAAACCGCACAGCGCGAGGCGCAAACTGCCGCTCAAGGGCAGTTCAATAGCGCACAAAGCGAGTTCTACGCCAAAAGTGCTGAGATCTCGCGCATCGAGCAGGCCATCCAACTGCAGGAAGAGCGGCACCGGGCCTTGGAGCAGGAACTGGGGCGCGCCCGCCTCAGCCAAACCGAAGCGCTGGGCATGCTTAACGGCGACCGTACCCGCCTGGCGGAAATGGACGCGGCGATCGACGGGTTGACGCCATCGCTCACCGACGGCGCGGCGGGCGAAGAGTCGGCCGCAGAAACGCTACGTCACGCCGAACAATCTTCAGAAAACTGGCAGCAAGTCTGGGATCAGTTCAATCGGGAATTCACTGAGATCTCCCGAACTGAGCATGCAGGGCAGGCGCGGGTGGAATTGCTGGCACGCGATCAGCAGGACGCCACGCGCCGCATCGAGACCCTCGGGGCTGAACGCGGGAGGCTGGACCCGGCAAGTATTGAGACGCGGGTTGCAGAACTGAAAGCCCTGCTGGAACGCAAAACGGCCGAAATCGAAACCTTGCGGCAGGAGCAGCAGGCGGCGCGGGAATCGCTCGCCGGTGCTCGCGAAACCGCCCAGAGCAGCGGGCGCCAGTTGCACGCCCGGCGTGCGGAAGGTCAGGAAGTTCGCGGCAAGCTCGCCTCATTGCGCGCGCTGCAGGAAGCGGCGCTCGGACGCGATCAGCGCTCGCTCATGCAGTGGCTGGCGGGTAACGGTCTCGGTGAAAGCCGCGCGCTGGCCGAGTCCTTGAGTATTGAACCCGGCTGGGAACTGGCGGCGGAGACTGCCATCGGCGCCAGGCTTACCGCATTGTGTGGTGAGGGTGTGGACGAGCGCTTGCTCGCCACCCCTCACGCGCAAGCACCCGCCGCAGTGCTTAACGCCGTTGGCCGGGCGGCGCTTGTGCCTGGCGTGGCGCGAACCGGGGCACCAACGCTGCCGCGTCTGCTCGACAAGATCACCAGTGCCTCCAATCTGGAAGGTCTGCTCGGCAGCATCTATATCAGCCCGGATCTGGAGACCGCGCAGGCGCACCGGGCGGCCCTCGCCGCGCATGAATCGATCGTCACCGCCAACGGGGTGTGGCTGGGCCCGAACTGGGTGCAAGTGCCCGGCCGACGGCAGGCGGATGACAGCGTGCTGGTGCGCGAGCGGCGGCTCGACGAACTGCGTCGCGAAGACGAGCAACTCACTGGCCTTATCGCAGGGTTGGAGAGCGAGCAGCGTCAGAGTCAGGATCACCAGAAGCAGCTCGAAAAGCGCGACAGCGAACTCTCCGCGCAACTGAATACCCGCAACGGCGAGCTGAACGATCTGCGAGGTCGCACCCAACGCGCTGAGGGCGAACTCGCTCAAACGCACAATCGTCTGCAGGAGCTCACGCGGCAGACCGGCGAGTTGGCGCAGCGAGCTGAAACCAGCGTCCGCGAACTCGACAAAATGCGCGCCGACGTCACCGCCCTACGGGTCACTTTGGCCGCGTTAGAAGAGCGGCGCGGCGAATTAACCGAGCAGCGTCGGCAAGTGCAGGTGGCGCTGGAACAGGCGCGCGCGACCTGGCGGCAGGCGCGGGACGCGCGGCACGCGCTGGCCTTGCAACTCGAAAGCCTCAAATCAGGCAGAGGCTCGTTGGCGCATGCCATTGAGCGCAATCAACGGCTGAGCGAAGAGCTCGCCTTGCGCTGTGAAACGCTGGCGACCGGGGCTGCGGAGGCGCTCGCGCCCCAAGCCGCACTCCGGACCGAACTCGACACTGCGCTGGCCGCGCGTCTCGCGGGCGATCAGGCGCTGAAAGCGGCCCGCCAGCGACTTGAAGAAATCGACCAGCAGCTACGGGGCTACGAGGAACATCGTGGCGCGCTGGAAAAAGACACCACTGAACGTCAACGCGTGGTGGAGCAGGCCCGCCTGGAAGAGCGGGCGCTGCAAGTGCGGGCGCAAGAGCAGGCCGAACGTCTGGCGCAGGGCGGGCATACGCTGGAGAGCGTCATTGAGGCGCTGGCCCCGGACGCGAGTGAAGAGGCCTGCCGGGAAAAGCTGACGGCGATAGGTAATCGCATCGGGCGCCTTGGCCCCATCAATCTCGCCGCGATAGACGAGTACAGCCAGACGCAGGAGCGCAAGACCTATCTCGACGCCCAGTACACCGACCTCACCCAGGCGCTTGCCACGCTGGAAGACGCCATGCGCAAAATCGACAAGGAAACCCGCACACGCTTCCGGGAGACTTTCGATCAGGTGAACGCCGGGCTGCAGCGTCTGTTCCCGATTTTGTTCGGCGGTGGCCACGCCTATCTCGAACTGACCGGAGAAGACTTGCTTGAGACCGGCGTGACGGTGATGGCGCGGCCACCGGGCAAGCGCAACAGCAGCATCCATCTGCTGTCTGGCGGCGAAAAGGCGCTCTCGGCGCTGTCCTTTGTTTTCGCGCTTTTTGAACTCAATCCCGCGCCTTTCTGTCTGCTCGACGAGGTTGATGCACCGCTGGACGATGCCAACGTCGTGCGCTTGACCGCCATGTTGCGACAGATGTCGGCGCACGTGCAGTTCCTGTTTATCTCGCATAACAAGGTCACGATGGAAATTGCCGAGCAGCTAATCGGGGTCACGATGCACGAGCCGGGCGTATCCCGCCTGGTCTCGGTCAATATGGACGAGGCGGTGCGCTTGGCTGGCTCGGCCTGAGGCCGGGGAACCGTCACGCGACCGCCCAAGGAGCCGAGCAGCCGATATGGAAACTACCTCCTGGACGCTACGCCTCGCGCTCCTGCTCATTGGCCTGCTGGTAGTCACAGCGATCTATCTCCTCAGCCAGTGGCATCGACGCCGCGAAACCAACCGCCGCCAACGCCGTCTGCGCGATGGCAGACCGCGCCGGCGCGGCGAGTTCGAAATGGAGGAGGAGGAGTTCCAACTGGGCAGCAGCGGTGCCGAGGAACCCATCATGGAGGACGACTTCGAAATTATCGTGGTTAAACCGCGCGAAAAGCCGCCGGTTGAGGATCTGCCTGCGGTAACGCACGAAGTGACTCAGCCCGTCGAACCCGTGCTGGCATCGCCACCGATTCGTGAACCCTCAGCGCCCGTGACTGAGCGGCAGGAGCCTGAACCGCCGCCACCGGTTAAGCCCTCACGCCGCCGCCGGGACAATCAACTGTCGTTGAGTTTCGGCGATGACGATCTGCCGGCCGGAGCCTCGCCGGCTGCAGCGCCCCTCCCGCCGCCTGAGGTGCTGGCGCTTTATCTCCGGCCACCGCACGACGGCCGTTTCCATGGGCCATTACTGGAAACTGCGTTTGCGGCCGTGGGTTTGCGGTTTGGCGATATGAACATTTATCACCACTTCGGCGCCGGCTCCCTCCGGACCGAGCAACCGCTCTTCAGTCTGGCCAATATGTTTGAGCCGGGACAATTTAACCCCGCCGAAATGGCCGATTTCAGCACCGACGGTCTGGCGCTGTTCATCCAGTTCCCGACCGCCCTGGATGGCCAGGTGGCGTTTGAAATGTTCCTCACCGTGGCCCAGCGCCTGGCCGAAGAGCTCAAGGCCGATCTCTTGAGTGAGCCGCGCAAGGCCTTGGACAGCCACACGATTGAACGAATGCGCCGGATTGCCTCCCGCTATGTCCTCCGACGCTAAGCTTCAGGCGAGCACCAGAGCGATGGCCCTGCGGGAGGCCATCGTTCAGCACGATCACCGCTATTACGTGCTCGATGCCCCGACTGTCTCCGATGCTGCCTACGACGACCTCATGCGTGAATTGATTGCGCTTGAGGCCACGCACCCTGAGTTATGTACATCAGACTCCCCGACGCAGCGCGTAGGCGGCAAACCCGCCGCAGGCTTCGCGCCGGTGCGGCACGGTCGGGCCATGCTATCGCTGGCGAACGCGTTCTCGGAGGCAGACTTCGCCGACTTCAATCGCAGAGTCTGTGAGCGTCTGGGCCGGGAAGCTGTGGTCTATGTGGCCGAAACCAAGCTCGATGGACTGGCGATCAATCTCACCTACGAAAACGGCAGGCTGGTGACGGCGGCGACGCGTGGCGACGGCGAAGTGGGCGAAGACGTCACTGCCAATATTCGTACGATTGGCGCCGTGCCTCTTGCACTCAAAGGCGCACCCCGCTTAATCGAAGTGCGCGGCGAGGTCTATCTCCCGCACGAGGGCTTTGAAGCGCTGAACCGCGCACAACTCGCGTCTGGCGCCAAAGCATTCGCCAATCCGCGGAACGCGGCGGCGGGCAGTTTGCGGCAACTCGATCCCGCTATCACCCGCGCTCGTCCTTTAACCCTCTACTGCTATGGCGTTGGACAGGTTGAAGGGGGCGAACTGCCCCAGACGCATTTCGAAACGCTGGCCTGGCTGCGGGAAATGGGCTGCCGCGTCTCGCCGGAGACCAAGCGCGTTGACGGTCAGGATGAGGCCCTGGGCTATTACCGGGAGATCGAGACTCGTCGCCCTCATCTGGGTTACGACATCGACGGCGTGGTGTTTAAGGTCGATCGACTCGACTGGCAGGCCGAATTGGGCCAGGTCTCGCGGGCCCCCCGGTGGGCGGTGGCCTATAAGTTCAGGCCGGAGGAACGCGAAACTCGCGTCCTTGCGATCGACGTGCAGGTTGGGCGTACCGGTCAGCTAACCCCCGTGGCGCGCTTGGAACCGGTGTTTGTCGGCGGTGTGACAGTGACCAACGTCACCCTGCATAACGCGGATGAAATCGCACGCAAAGACGTCCGGGTTGGCGACATGGTGGTGGTGCGCAGGGCAGGGGATGTCATCCCGGAAGTCGTTGGCGTCGTCCTCGATAAACGCCCCCCAGGGACTGTGCCTTACGAAATGCCCGAGGCTGTGCCGGATCAGGCGGGCCAGCAGCAAATTCAGGCGCTGATTCATTTTGCCTCGCGGCGCGCGATGGACATCGAGGGGCTGGGCGACAAACTGGCGGAGCAACTCCTGCGCAGTGGCCTCGTTAAGGACCCGGCAGACCTCTACGCCCTTAGCCTCGAACAACTCGTATCGCTGGAGCGTTTAGGCGAGAAGTCCGCCGAGAATTTGCTCCGCGCCATTGACCTCAGCCGCACGACGACCTTGCCGCGCCTACTGCATGCGCTCGGCATTGCCGAAGTGGGAGAAGCGACGGCGCGGCAGCTCGCCTCACACTTTGGGGATCTCGATGCACTGGCGGAGGCCTCGGTCGAGATGCTCGAAGAAGTACCTGATGTAGGGCCGGTCGTGGCCGGCAAAATCGCGGAATATTTCGCAGACATCACGCACCGGGAGCTCATGCATCGTTTGCGCACGCTGGGCGTCCACTGGCCCGCCATCACACGTGCGCCCGCTGAAAATCTCCCGTTGACCGGATGGACCGTGGTACTCACGGGCACGCTGGAGAGTATGGGAAGAGAGCAGGCCGCCGAGCGGCTTTCAGCGCTGGGGGCAAAAGTGAGCGGAAGCGTATCGAAGAAGACCAGCCTGGTGGTGGTGGGGGCAGACGCCGGCTCAAAGGCCCGCAAAGCGGCTGAACTCGGCATCCCGACAATTGACGAAGATCGCTTTAGCGCTTTGCTGGCAGCACCCGCGGAGGTGCTCCCAACACTGCGATCCTGAACGCTCGGCGTTCAGCAACTAACCACCCGGTTGCGACCGGTCGTTTTGGCCTCATAAAGGCGATGATCCGCACGCTCCAGCAGCGACGCCATGGCGTCGCCTTGTTCCCATGCGGCGACACCAATACTGACAGTGACCTTGATCGGTAAGTCGGCAGGCTTGACGACGCCCTCGCTGACCGCAGAGCAGATGCGCTTGGCGAGACGTTCCGCGCCCTCAGGCCCGGTGTTGCTCAGCACGACCACAAATTCCTCGCCGCCATAACGAAACACCACATCGCTGTTGCGGGTGGCTTTGACCACGTTGCGCACTGTTTCGATCAGCACGTGATCGCCGGCGAGATGACCGTGTTGGTCGTTGATAGCTTTAAAGAAATCGACATCCACCATCAGGACCGAGAGCGGCGTGCCATGGCGGGAGCAGAGTTCAACTTGATGTTCCAGATGCTGACGCAGGCCGGTCCGGTTCTGAATGCCGGTCAACGGGTCAATGGTGGCTGACCTGATCGCGCGTTCGTACATCAGGGCGTTACGCAATGGATAGACGAGCGTGCAGAGCATCAACTCAAACAGGGCAATTTCGTCCTCACTGAAAGCATGGCTGCGGCTTAGTGTGATACAGCCCAGCGAAGCGCCATGGAGATCAAGGTCGTAACTGATTCGGTTCGGATAGGTGCGCCCCTCGTCATACATCACGGAGTCCGCATGGTTGCGATAGCGCAGGCTGAAAGGACTCACGATCTGGCGGGCTTCATTGGTGAAGAGTCGTAAGACCTCGTCGACCATCAGGGTGGTCTGCAGCGTGTTAGCCATCTGCAAACGAGCGCGGTCCGAGAGCGCTGGCGTAGGTAGGGTGGCGCGAGACAGCTGGGGATTGCCCATGACCGCAGCCCCGTATTCTGCGACAAGTGAAAGTTCGGCGGGTTTGTTCATGGCGTTCTCCTCTGAGGTTGCATCGCTCAAAGCGATATCCATGCCAGATGAAGAATCTTGGTTTTTATGCTGCCAAAAGCCGTTGTATTGACGTCAGTCTCATTGAGTTGGCGTCATCAGATTGGCCGTTAGCCTTACTCTCCTCTTCCGAAAGCAGCGTGCGCCAATAAAATGGCGCGCGATGAATGGCCGGGCGCGGGCGCGACTTTGCCGCGTGGCAAAATCTTTCCGCTTACTGCAGGTCTAGCTGCCGGCCGTGGAAATGGTCGGCCGACGGGCTCAGCAAGTAGGTAAAGAAGGGGGCGAGGGTCGCTGGCTCGGGCAGTTTTTCGGCGTCTTCGGCCGGGTAAGCCTGCGCGCGCATGCGCGTCCGGCAACGTCCTGGATTGACCGAATTGACCTTGACTCTGGCGGCCGACGCCAATTCGTCGGCGAGGACTTGCATCATGCCTTCCAGCGCAAATTTTGAAGCGGCATAAGCGCCCCAGTAGGCCCGCGCCTGCCGCCCAACTGCAGACGAGACGAAGAGAATCGAACTCCGGGTGCCAGCATCAAGCAAGGGCAACAGGCAACGCAGCATCAAGAAAGGGCTGTGGAGATTGACCTGAAACACTCGCGCCCACATGGTCGGGTCGTAGGTGGCCAGAGGCGAGAGCTCTCCCAGCATCCCCGCGTTAAAAATGACGCCGTCGAGATGGCCTAACCGGGCCCGCAAATGTTCAGCAATCTCCTCGTAATGCTCATGCGTGGCCGCTTCGAGGTTGCAAGGAATCAAAATGGGCTCGGCGTGCCCGGCGGCCAGAATCTCGTCAGCGAGATGCTCCAGAGCCTTAACGTCTCGGGCGAGCAAGATGGTTTGTGCGCCCGCCGCCGCGAGGTCGCAGGCGATGGCGCGGCCCAGCCCCCTCGAGGCGCCGGTGACGAGCACCTGGTGCCCCTTCAAGGTGTTGTGATCGGGCCGGTAATCCGCAGGAAGTTGAAGGCGTTCGGTCATTGTTCAGGGCACTCAGTCAACCAAAATCACCAGCCCGCAGGATGGTGTCGCGTTGATAGTTGCGGTCGTCCACAGTGGGATGATCGAGGGTGAAATGGAGTCCGCGGCTCTCTTTCCGTTTCAGGGCGCACCGAATCACCAACTCCGCCACCTGCACCAGATTGCGTAACTCGATGAGATCGCTCGTGACCCTGAAATTAGCGTAGAACTCGCCAATTTCATTCCGCAAAAGGTGAACCCGGCGCCGCGCACGCTCCAACCGTTTAGTGGTGCGCACGATGCCAACGTAGTCCCACATAAAACGGCGCAGCTCGTCCCAGTTGTGGGCCACGACCACTTCTTCGTCGGCATCCGTGACCTGGCTTTCATCCCAGGGCGGCACTGTTGGTAGTCGTGGGCGGTCGACAATCTGGGCCTTTATCTCGCTGGCGGCGGAGCGGGCGGTGACCAAACACTCCAGCAGCGAGTTACTGGCCATGCGATTCGCGCCGTGCAAGCCGGTGCAGGCCACCTCGCCAATCGCAAACAGTCCGGGCAGGGAAGTGCGCCCGGCCAGATCGGTGAGCACCCCCCCACAAAAGTAGTGCGCGGCAGGCACCACGGGCAGGGGCTCGCTGGTCAAGTCGAAACCGAAGGTCTTGCAGTGCTGGGAGATGGTGGGGAAATGGCTGAGGATGAACTCGGGCGACTTGTGCGAGATATCGAGATAAACGCAATCGGCGCCAAGTCGCTTCATCTCGTGGTCAATGGCTCGCGCCACGATATCTCTCGGCGCCAACTCGGCGCGCGAGTCAAACCGATGCATGAACGCTTCGCCGTTAGGCAGCAGCAAACGCGCCCCTTCGCCGCGTAAAGCCTCCGTGACCAGAAAGGATTTCGCTTTCGGGTGATACAGACAGGTGGGGTGGAATTGCACGAATTCCATGTTGGCAACGGCACATCCCGCGCGCCACGCCATCGCCACGCCGTCTCCCGTCGCGATGTCCGGATTACTCGTATACAGATAAACCTTGCCCGCGCCGCCCGTGGCGAGCACGCACCAGGATGCGCGGATGGTTATCACGCTGCTGTTTCGACGGTCCAGCACATAGGCCCCAACGCAGCGGTCTGGCGTGGTGCCCAGTTTGCCGAGGGTGATGAGGTCGATCGCGATATGCCAGTCCAGCAACTCAATGTTGGGATGCGATTTCACCCGCTCGAGCAGCGTCGTTTCAATTGCGAGCCCGGTGGCATCGTCGGCATGCACCACGCGGCGGGTGCTGTGACCGCCTTCCTGCGTCAGGTGAACGACCTGGGCACCCCGATCATCGGTAGTGGTGGTGAACGGCACTCCCACAGATTGCAGCCAGTCGATCGCTTCTTTGCCGTGGCGGACGATATGTTCCACTGCGGGTCGATGGCAGATGCCGGCACCTGCCTGAAGCGTGTCTTCGATGTGAGATTCGACGCTGTCGGCAGGGTCCATCACTGCGGAAACGCCGCCCTGAGCGTAGCGGGTGTTGGTCTCGTCGAGGTCTGCTTTAGCGAGCACGCAGACCTTCAACTGGTCGGCGAGTTCTAGTGCGAGGGCAAGCCCTGCGGCGCCACTGCCGATGACGAGAACGTCGTAGTCTTTCTGCTGTGTCATGGAGTGTGCACTTGTATACTTCTGGGCCAGCTCAATTTTGTCCTGCCGCCCGAACCAAATGAACAGACGATGGTCCACCTCTCAGACACGCAGCAAGCCTGCCGCCGAAGCATATCAGGGAGGAATCCCTGATGGGCGAGACTCGAACTGACGACGCGCTCATTGCTCGTGTTCAGCGCGGTGAGAAGGCTGCCTTTGATGTTCTGGTGTTGAGATATCAGCATCGGATCGTCAAGTTGGTGGGGCGCTACGTGCGGAATCCCGCCGACGCGCTGGATGTCGCGCAGGAAGTGTTTATCAAAGCCTATCGCGCGATGGGCAATTTCCGCGGCGAGAGTGCTTTTTATACGTGGCTGTATCGCATCGCGATCAATACGGCCAAAAACCATTTGGCGGCTCGTAGCAGACGCCCGAAGGAAGTCGACCTGACCGGTCCCGATGGCGAGCCACTGGCCATCGACGATTTGCAGGCCGATGACGAGACACCTGAAAAGGTCATGCTGGTGGCGGAAATCAAGGCAACCATCCTGCGCACGATGGCCGCCTTGCCCGAAGATCTGCGCACGGCGATTACGCTCCGGGAAATTGACGGCATGAGTTACGAAGACATCGCCACTGCAATGGACTGCCCGATAGGCACTGTGCGGTCCCGCATTTTCCGTGCGCGCGAGGCACTCGATGCGCAGTTGAAGCCGCTACTTGAGCAGTAGGAGCAGGAACTATGGACTCAATTGACGAAGAACTCTCGGCGCTGGTGGATGATGAGCATCCGGCAACAGACGCGGCGCTGAACCGCTTGTTGGCCGGCAATGTTGAAGTGTACGAGCGGTGGTCCAGATACCATTTGCTCGGTGAAATCCTCCGCGATGCGAACCCCGCTCCCGAAGCGCAATCCCTCGCGTCACGGGTACATGAACAACTCAACAGTGAACCGTTTCATCTGGTGCCGAGCCCCCTGAACCGCAAACCCAATCTGTGGGCACCGGCGCTCGCGGCAGGTCTTGCGGCGCTGGGCGTGTGGGGCGTCATAACGGTGGCCCACGGGCCGGAACGTACGGCGGCGACACCAGCAGTGGCAGTTAACGTACCCCCGGCGCCTTTGCTCCAGCCTGCAACGCGGCTAGAAACCGTACATGACAACGAGGCCCCGACTGCGGGCGAGGCCGCGGCGGAGCTGCGGCGCCGGCTCAACAGCTATATCGTGAACTTCAACGAACAACGCGACAGTCTGGCGGTGCCCAGCGTCCATCCTTACGTGCGGATCGTGGGTTTCGACCCCGGGGCACCCCGTTGAATCAGGTCGTGCTCCGCAGTTTGCTGGGGGGCTGGCTGGCCTTGACGTGCGCACCAAGCTTTGCGGCCCCCGCGGCAGAGGAACTGGTGCAGAAAATGATGGGAGCGGCACGCGCACTCGACTACGAAGGTGTGTTCGTTTATCAACACGATTCTTCGCTCGAAACCATGAGGGTCATCCATCGCGGGAGCGGCAGTCTGGAAATGGAGCGACTGGTTTCGTTGACCGGTCCCGCCCGCGAGGTCATTCGGGATGGCAGCAAGGTCATCTGCAAATGGGCCGATAAGCACGCAATGCTCGTCGAACAACGCCAGCCCCGCGACCTTCTGAGTTTCGGCGTTGGCGGCCCTGTCAAGAATCTTGATGCCGTCTATCAGTTCAGTATTGAGAGGGATGACCGCATTGCCGGGCGGCAGGCCGACGTCGTGAAGGTCTCGCCGCATACCCCGGACCGCTATGCCTACCGGCTGTGGATTGACCGCGAGACAGGTCTACTGCTCAAGTCCGTGATTACTGATGAACATGATCGGGTGCTGGAACAAGAACAGTTTGCCGAGATCGCCATCGGGCTAACGATTCCCGACAGTCGTTTCGAGTCAGAACTGCCGGGCACCGACTTCGTCCGCTACGCCAACGATGTTGAGCCCGACTCGGCAGCGGCGGCATCGGCCCCCGAAGCGCCGTGGGGGGTGAACTGGCTGCCTCCTGGCTTTGCCCTGCATCACGACAAATCGCAGCGAATGGCGACCAGCAACCTGCCCGTGCGGCATTTCGTGTATTCTGACGGCCTCGCTACCGTTTCTGTTTTTGTTGAGAAAATCCGTGCCGAAGTGGCGCCGCTGAAGGGCTTTTCGTTAGTGGGCGCGGTCAATGCATTCAGTTCGGTCGCACACGACCATCAGGTCACGGTGGTCGGCGAAGTGCCACAAAATACGGTGCGACGGATTGCGAGTTCAGTCGCGCCCCGAAACTCTGAGTAAAAGACTCTATGTCACATGGGCTGCAAGGGCGCTCCGCGCGATACCTCAAGTACTTTCCAGTCCTGCTAGTTCTCAGCCTGACAAGCCTGAGCCCCGCAAGTTGGGCGCTATCGATTGGCGGTTTGCCCGACTTCACCGAGATGGTCACCCGTTATGGGCCCGCGGTGGTCAATATCTCATCGACCGGCCGCGAGGCCGAAGAAGAGACCGACGCCCAAGAAGCTCCAGACGGTGAACCCAACACGCCGGACGACCCTCGGCTACACGAATTTTTCCGCAAGTTTTTTGGCGAGCATGGCGCCCCTGATGAAGGCGACCGCCCCGAGAGTCCTGCTTCGCTTGGGTCCGGCTTTATCATTTCCAAAGACGGCTACGTTATTTCCAACTACCACGTGGTCAAAGGCGCCAGCGAGATTGTGGTGCGCTTGTCTGATCGACGGGAGCTGAAAGCTGAACTCATCGGAAGCGACCCGCGAACCGATCTCGCAGTGCTGAAAGTAAAGGCGGAGGGCGACCTGCCGACCGTCAAGCTGGGCCGCTCGGAAATCCTTAAGGTTGGAGAATGGGTGCTCGCCATCGGTTCTCCGTTCGGGTTCGATCATTCCGTCACCGCGGGGATCGTCAGCGCGAAAGGCCGGAGCTTGCCCAACGAGAACTATGTGCCTTTCATCCAGACCGATGTCGCTATCAATCCGGGAAACTCAGGCGGCCCTCTGTTCAACCTGGCTGGAGAAGTAGTGGGCGTCAATTCGCAAATCTACAGCCGCACGGGCGGTTTTATGGGATTGTCGTTTGCGATTCCTATCGACGTGGTGATGAACGTTTACCAGCAGCTGCGGGAAAAAGGCGCCGTGAGCCGGGGATGGCTTGGAGTACTGATTCAGGACGTGACCGGTGAGTTGGCTGAATCATTCAAGATGGAGACGCCGCACGGCGCGCTGGTTTCCAGAGTGCTTCCCGACAGCCCTGCTGCCAAGGCTGGCATCAAGGCAGGCGACGTCATCATGCGGTTCAATGGGACAGTCGTCTCGCTCTCGTCAGATTTGCCGCCGATTGTGGGGGCAACCTCCGTCGGCCAAAGCATTCCAGTGGAAGTCTTGCGGGACGGGAAATCGCTACGGCTTACGGTGTTAATCGGCAAGTTGCCAGAGTCAGATAAAGAACCCGCCAAGGAGGCCCGGAAACCCGCCGCGGAGCCAGGCCTCTTCGAGCAGCGACTGAAAGTCCATGTGCGCGAACTCAATGCCGATGAACTGTCGTCTTTCAAAATGAAGGGGCCGGCGGTGGTGGTCGAGAAGCTGAAATCTGGACCGGCGTCTCAGGCTGGCGTGCAGGCTGGCGACATCATCGTTCAGTTCAATTTCAAGGAAATCAAAACGCCCAATGACCTGCAGTCGGCGGTGAAGGCCGCCGCGCCCGGCAGCAAAGTACCCATGCTGATTCAGCGCGAAGGCAATACGACATTCCTGGCGCTGGAGATCCCGAAATCTTGAACGAGCCGCGCCAGCTACGCCTGATTACCCGACAGTCCTGCGAGTTATGCGAAGAACTCCTCGCACTGCTGGAACCCTACGCGGCCAGCGGTGTTATCAGGGTGGATGCGTTTGATGTAGACGCTGACCCCGTCCTGCATGCCGCGCATACCTGGCGAGTGCCCGTGTTGATGGAAGGCGATCAAGAGTTGATGTGGGGCAAGATCGAAGTCGCCGAGGTGGTGGCCGCATTGGGCCAGCCACTCCACGGCTCCAAGCAGCATTTTTCGGCATAGCACTGTGCCTCACTGACGTTCGCAGAATTCCCCGTATGAAAAACATCCGAAACTTTTCCATCATCGCCCACATTGATCACGGCAAGTCGACGCTGGCCGACCGGTTCATCCAGTTGTGTGGTGGCCTCTCGGATCGCGAAATGGAGCATCAGGTTCTTGACTCCATGGACCTTGAACGAGAGCGTGGCATTACGATCAAGGCTCAGAGCGTGAGTCTCGATTTCCGCTCGAAGAACGGTCAGGTTTATCACCTCAACTTCATTGATACACCCGGGCACGTGGACTTCAGCTACGAAGTGTCCCGCTCGCTGGCCGCCTGCGAAGGCGCTTTGCTGGTGGTAGATGCGGCGCAGGGCGTTGAAGCGCAGTCGGTCGCGAACTGCCATAAAGCCATCGATCAGGGCCTTGAAGTGTTACCGGTCCTGAACAAGATCGATTTGCCGTCCGCCAACCCGGACCGGGTTGCGGAGGAAATCGAAAACATTATTGGCATCGACGCCACCGACGCCCTGCAGGTCAGCGCCAAGACCGGCTTGGGGATTCAGGACCTGCTGGAGCAGTTGGTCGAGCGCATCCCACCGCCACAGGGCGATCCCAATGCGCCGCTGAAGGCGCTCATCATCGATTCATGGTTCGACAACTACCTTGGGGTGGTGTCCTTAGTGCGGATTTTTGAGGGTGAACTGGTGGCCGGCGCCCGCATCCGCATCATGTCGACAGGGCGTGACGCCAACGCAGATCAGGTGGGCATATTCACGCCGAAGCGCGTCCGCCGCGACAAACTATCGGCGGGTGAGGTCGGTTTTCTGGTTGCCGGCATCAAGGAAATTAACGGTGCGCCGGTGGGTGACACCGTGACCACGGTGCAGGCCGGGGCGACCAGCGCATTGCCGGGTTTCCAGAAATCGAAACCGAACGTGTTTGCCGGGATGTATCCGATTGAGTCTTCGGAGTACGAGGCATTTCGCGACGCGCTGGCGAAACTCCGTCTTAACGACGCGGCCCTGCAGTACGAACCAGAGACCTCAGAAGCGCTGGGCTTCGGGTTTCGGTGCGGCTTCCTCGGCATGCTCCACATGGAAATTATCCAGGAGCGGCTTGAGCGCGAGTACGACATGGACCTCATCACCACCGCGCCGACCGTGGTGTATCAGATCGAGTTGCGCAGCGGGGAGTTGCTGAATATCGACAATCCCGCGCGCTTGCCGTCGCCTTCTGAAATTGGCGAAATCAGGGAACCGATCATTCAGGCCGACATCCTTACGCCGCAGGACTATCTGGGCAACGTGATGACACTTTGTGTTGAAAAGCGGGGCGTGCAGCTCAAGCTCAATTTCGCGGGCGGACAGGCCTCCTTGAGTTATGCCATCCCCATGAGCGAAATGGTGCTCGATTTCTTCGACCGACTGAAATCGCTCTCGCGTGGGTACGCGTCCATGGACTACAGTTTTCTGCGCTACGAGGCTGCAGACATGGTGAAAGTCGATGTACTGATCAACAGCGACAAAGTGGATGCGCTATCAATCATCGTTCACCGTACCGAGGCGGAGCGAAGGGGGCGTGAGCTGGTCAGCAAGATGCGCGAAATCATCCCGCGGCAGATGTTCGATATCGCCATCCAGGCGGCCATCGGCGCGAAGATTATTGCGCGAGAGTCGGTAAAGGCTTTGCGCAAGAACGTCACCGCGAAGTGCTACGGCGGCGACATTACCCGCAAGCGAAAGCTGCTGGAGAAGCAGAAAGAAGGCAAGAAACGCATGAAGCAGGTTGGCTCGGTGGAAATTCCTCAAGAAGCTTTCATGGCGGTGCTGAGCGTAAGGAAGCAAAAGTGATTTTCGATTTTTCCACGATCCTCGTTCTGCTGGTTTTTGCGAGTGGCGTGCTCTGGGGCCTTGACGTTCTGCTCTTGAAACCGCGCCGGAGCCAAGGGCAACCGCCCTCCGTCCTGGTGGAATACGCGCAGTCCTTTTTCCCTATCTTTCTGGTTGTCTTGGTGCTCCGCTCGTTTCTGGTCGAGCCGTTCCGGATCCCCTCCGGTTCCATGGTGCCGACCCTCTTGGTGGGCGACTTTATTCTGGTGAACAAATTCGACTACGGCATTCGTCTGCCGGCGATTAACAAAAAAATTATTAAAATCGGTGACCCCAAGCGCGGCGATATCGTTGTGTTCCGCTATCCGGTTGACCCATCCACCCCTTACATCAAGCGCATCATTGGCATTCCTGGCGATAAGCTTGAGTACCGCAACCATGAGTTGTTTCTCAACGATGCACCGGTGCCTACCGAAGATGGCGGGACCTTTATCGGTGTTAAATCTGCCACGCAACACACCGGATTCAGCCGTCTGGTGGAACAGTTACCCGGGCACTCCCACGACATCATCATCTCTCCCAATGCTGAGGGCTATAGCTGGTCTGGCACTGTTCCCGAGGGCAGCTACTTCGTGATGGGCGACAATCGCGACAACAGCCGGGATTCCCGCTTCTGGGGCTTTGTGCCCGACGAGAATCTGGTGGGCAGAGCTTTCATGATTTGGATGAACTGGGACCACGGCCCGGACCTCGGGCGAATCGGGACCTTTCTGAAGTAAACGGGAGCCATGCGGTATGAAATTTCAAAAAGCTAAACAGCGAGGCGTGAGTCTTGGTGGGCTACTTTTCTGGTGCGTGATGCTGGGTGGCGCTGCGCTGGTCGGAATGAAAGTCTTCCCGCTATACAGCGAAAAGATGAAAGTCGATCAGGCCATGGTCAAAGTTGGGGGCTCGGCCAGCGGCTCATCAACCAAGGCCGAGCTCGCCAAAGC
Source organism: Klebsiella pneumoniae (assembly GCA_945876945.1). Lineage (GTDB taxonomy): Bacteria > Pseudomonadota > Gammaproteobacteria. The sequence goes on along the minus strand of CAMCQE010000020.1, from coordinate 2,168 downwards.
CATGATGCGGCAGTTTGAAGTCTCTGATGTCAACCGCTGGACCGATAGCCAGTTCGCCGCACTGCTGAAAGCGGGTCCTACGGGCGTTGGACGCCAACGGGCAATGGCGCTGGACTATGACTTGCGCGCCCCGTTTTTTGGCGACTTGGATATCGTTCTGAAGTACCACAAGGTGGTCCCGCTGCCGCCGGGCGATAGCGAATAAACGGAATCCTGACCGGCGTTGAAATCACTTAAGTACGCGTTCAGAGACCCGTCACTGCTGGCGGTAGCGCTCACCCATCGGAGCGCCGCCAACAGGCACAACGAACAACTCGAATTTCTTGGCGACGCCCTGCTGGGGTTCATCGTCGCCGATGAGATTTGCCGGCGCTACCCGGAGGCGGCCGAAGGCCCTCTTACCCGATTGCGTGCGTCTTTGGTGAATCGCGACACCTTGGCCGAAATCGCTCGAGAGTTGAATGTTGGCGATTTCCTCAGGCTGGGGGAGGGCGAACTTAAAAGCGGCGGCTGGCGTCGCGACTCCATCCTCGCCAACACGCTGGAAGCCATCGTCGCGGCGATTTATCTGGATGGCGGAATGGAGGCTTGTCGGGCGGAAGTTCACCTTTGGTTTGCCGCCCGATTGATCACGCACCGCCCGGAAACGGCCCGCAAGGATGCCAAGACTGAACTGCAGGAATATCTGCAGGGTCGAAGGCTGGACCTTCCTGTTTATCGCACCCTTGAGGAAGAGGGACCTCCTCACCAGCGTAGATTCAAAATCGAATGTGCCGTGACGGGTCTCTCACCGGTGGTGGTTGAGAGCGGCAGTCGACGGAGTGGCGAACAGGCGGCGGCGCGCATCGCATTGACACAACTTATTGGCGAGAAGGCATGAGCGATATTAACGACAGTGCGCCCTTTGCAGGGCGCTGCGGGCGAGTGGCGATTATCGGGCGCCCCAACGTGGGTAAATCGACCCTGGTCAACCGAATCGTGGGGCAGAAAATTGCGATCACGTCACGTCGGCCACAAACCACGCGTCATCGCGTGCTGGGCATTACGCAAGCGGAGGGAGCGCAACTGATCTTCTCCGACACGCCCGGCTGGCAACCGCGCCCGCGCACAGCGATGGACAAACTGATGAACCGCCAAATCGATCTTGCCCTGACCGAGGTGAACGCAGTCTTGATGGTTGCAGATGCGAGAGCCTGGCGCGACGACGACGACCCGGTAGCTGAATGGCTGCTAAGCGCGAAATGCCCCAAATTTCTGGCGCTTAACAAAATTGATCGCATTGAAGACAAGCGCCTCCTGCTACCTCTCATTCAGGGCCTGGCGGAGCGTCTGCCAGACGTGGAGATCGTGCCGATTAGTGCGCTGAAAGGGCGGGGCGTTAGCGAACTGCTGAGGAGTCTCGCGAGAGTCATGCCGGAAGGCGAGGCTGAGTTTCCGGAAGATCAGGTGACCGATCAGTCGGAGCGCGCACTGGCGGCTGAGTTGATTCGTGAACAGTTAATGCGCCAACTGGGCGAGGAACTTCCCTACGCCGCTCACGTGGCCGTGATGGCCTTTGAGGATCGACCCACCGTGACCTACATCGAAGCCGAAATCTGGGTCGAGAAAGCCGGACAGAAAGCCATCGTCATTGGTCGACAGGGCGCGCGCCTCAAGGAGTTGGGCACGGCCGCACGCGCCGCGCTCGAACAAATGCTGGGACGCCCGGTGTTTTTGCAGACTCACGTCAAGCAGAAGGAAGCCTGGACGCAGGATCCGTTCTCGCTGTCCCGCATTGAATTAGGCGGCGGTTAAGAAAAGGCCGACGCAAGTCCGTGGCGCTGGATAGCCCAAAACGGGAAGATCTGGGCTACGTTCTTCATTCCCGCAGATTTCGGGAGAATAGCCTGCTGGTCGACGTGTTGAGCCGCGAACATGGACGTACCGCCCTGATTGCTCGCGCACCCTCTAAAGCAAAGTCCCGCCTGGGCGAAAGCTTGCAGCCCTTCCGACTGGTGCAACTCACGTTTAGCGGCCGCGGTGATTTGTTCACACTCCACCAAGTCGAGCCAACGGGACCTTTGCGTTTTCTTCAGGGTGATCGCCTGCTCAGCGGTATGTATGTGAATGAGCTGTTGGTTCGGCTCACCGGACGGGGCGAGGGAGAACAGGCCCTGTTTGACCTGTAT
>CAMCQE010000019.1 GCA_945876945.1 Klebsiella pneumoniae | reverse complement strand
GGCGGCAACGGCCGGCCACTGGGCTGCAGCGCGGGATTCGGGACGCAACCGAGCCATTGCGAGTTCGCCCGCCTTCGCTGAAGGGGTCGGGGCTGGCGTGGTGCCACCCGTCATCGTCGAACCGAGCGCTGCCAGCGCGACGGCCACCGTCGCGGGGTCGTCCGTGCCGTCCGGCGCGGTGTCTGCCATCGACTTCGGCGTCACGGCCGCCTCGGGCGCAACGATGGGCATCATGGTCGCAGCCAGTTCTGCCACCAGGGGGTCGGGCGCTGTTGGCTGGAGGTCGTTGTTTGCCGCCTGAGCGTCCTGATCTGCCGCCTGAGGCTCTTTGTTTGCCGCCTGGGGGTCTTGGTTTGCCGCCTGAGCGTCTTTATTTGCCGCCTCGGCACGCTTCTGTTCGCGCACAGAATCCAGCGTCGCCGCAAAGTCTTTGCCGCCAGAACCGGCCGAATCTGCGCTTTCTCGCTTCATAGACGCTGTTTTGTCCATCACGGGCGAGGACGTTTGAGGACTGGCGGCGATGGCGTCGGGCATGGTCGTGGGTTCCGGCTTGGGTTCGTGACTGCTAAATTGCAACCCCTGTGCCATCAGCGAAGTCCGTCAATGCAACACTCCCCCAGCCGCGACAATCTCGTTAAAACTCGCCGGCGCGTGTTGGTGACCGGCGGGGCAGGCTTTTTGGGCTCGCATCTCTGCGAACGCCTGATCGAAGCCGGCCACGATGTGCTCTGTGCCGACAACTTCTACACCGGCTCCAAAGACAATATCGCCGGGCTTATCGGCCAACCCTTCTTTGAACTGATCCGGCACGACGTGACGTTTCCGCTGTACGTGGAAGTGGACGACATCTTCAATCTGGCCTGCCCAGCGTCACCGGTGCATTACCAGCACAATCCGGTCCAGACCGTCAAAACCAGCGTGCACGGCGCGATTAACATGCTGGGGCTGGCCAAACGGGTAGGCGCCCGCATCCTGCAAGCCTCGACCAGCGAGGTCTACGGCGATCCGGAAGTGCATCCACAGCGGGAAGACTACTGGGGTCATACCAATCCCATCGGCCTGCGCTCCTGCTACGACGAAGGCAAGCGCTGCGCCGAGACCCTGTTCTTTGACTACCACCGCCAACATCGGGTGAGCATCAAGGTCGCACGCATCTTCAATACTTACGGCCCGCGCATGCATCCGAATGACGGCCGGGTGGTCTCGAATTTCATCATGCAGGCGCTGCGCAGCGAACCCATTACGCTCTACGGCGATGGTCAGCAAACCCGTTCGTTCTGTTTCGTGGATGATCTGATCGGCGGCCTGATGGCGTTGATGGAAACGCCGCGGGAATTCATCGGCCCGGTCAATCTGGGTAATCCCGGGGAGTTCACCATCAAGGAACTGGCGGAAATGGTGATCGAAATGACTGGCTCGCGTTCTACGCTCACTTACCTGCCCTTACCCAGCGACGACCCACGCCAGCGCTGCCCGGATATTTCACTCGCCCGCGAAGCCATGGGCTGGGCACCATCGATTCCGCTGCGCGAAGGACTCGCGCAAACCATAAAATATTTCGACACGATGCTCGGCAAGGGAGGCTGGGCGCGGATCGGCAACACGGGAGACTCTGCATGAGCGCAAAAGGGGACGTTGGTTCACGAAAAATTTTTGAAGACGACGACGTGATCGTTTGGGAATTTGAGCTCGGCCCGGGGGAAACCACGCCCTGCCATACCCACGAGCACGACTATGTCTGGTATGTGCTGGAAGGCACGCCGCTGGAAGTCTTTGATGCCAACGACCAACCGCTGGGCACCATCGATGCCTATACCGGCGCCACCTTCGCGCTCCGGCTAGAGGGCAATGATCTGGTGTCGGCGGATGATAAAGGTCTGCGCGCACCCGCCACGCACAGCGCTCGCAATGCCGGCACCGGGGTTTATCGCGAAATTCTGGTGGAGAAAAAGCGCCCGGCGCGGGCCGCCGCCTAAACGCGTCGCGGGCGATCGTCGATCTCGCGCTGCAAGGCGCGCTCGGCCATCGCCTCTTCCTCGACACGCGCGCGCTGGGCAACCTTGTTGGTGATGAGCGCGCGACGTTTCTGTTCCATCCACTGCTGGCGCTCGTGGTCGCGTTGCTTCTCGGCCAGCGCCCGCTTCTTGCGGATCAGGGCGAGCGCTTCTTCAATTTTTCCCACAAACAACCGGAGTTTCTGCGCCTGATAGGCGCCCAGACCACCGCCACCGGGTTCCCGTAGCGGGCGCAGGTATTCGTCGCGGTAGCTTTCCAGATCCTGCAACTGCCGCTCGATCCGCTCGACTTCTTCGCTGGCCCGGGCCAGCGCCTGAGCGGCGAGTTGCTCAGCGGTTTCTGAGAGGTCGGCAATTCGTTGCAGACGGTTGGATTTCTTCACCCAGGCGCGACCGCGTATCAGCCGTTAGGGAAAATCTGCGCCAGCATGTCAATCGAGGTCTGGCTATTGATGGCTTGCTTGGGATCCTGACGCATATAGGCGGTGAGCAGATTGCGCATCGAGATCGCCCGGTCGAGTTCGGGATTGGTGCCGGCCTGATAGGCGCCCACGTTGAAGAGATCCTGATTCTGCTCGTAGAGCGAATAGTAGTGCCGGAACTGCTTGGCCAGCGCCAGATGTTCGGGTGTGGTCACCATATGCATCACGCGGCTGATCGAGGCTTCAATGTCGATGGCCGGATATTGGCCGCGCTCCGCCAAACGACGCGACAGCACGATATGTCCATCGAGAATCGCCCGCGCGTTGTCGGACACGGGGTCGTTGGTGTCATCCCCTTCCGCCAGCACGGTGTAGAAGGCGGTGATTGAGCCACGCCCCCCAACGCCCATGCCGGCGCGTTCCACCAGCTGCGGTAAGCGGGCAAATACCGACGGCGGGTAACCGCGCGTGGCCGGCGGTTCGCCAATCGTCAGCGCGATTTCGCGCTGGGCCTGTGCGTAGCGCGTGAGTGAATCCATCAGGAGCAACACATGCATACCCTGATCGCGGAAGTATTCGGCAATGGCGGTCGAGATCGTTGCGCCGTGCATCCGCATCAGCGGCGGATTATCGGCAGGCGTGGCGACGACCACCGCGCGCGCCAGACCTTCGGGGCCCAGAATATCGTCGATGAATTCTTTCACTTCGCGGCCGCGTTCGCCCACCAGCCCCACCACGATCACGTCCGCTTTGGCGTAGCGCGTCATCATCCCCAGCAACACGCTCTTGCCCACACCGCTGCCGGCAAACAAGCCGATACGTTGCCCGCGCCCCACGGTCAGCAAGGCGTTGATGGAGCGCACGCCAACGTCCATCGGTTCGCGAATGGTGCCCCGCTGCAGGGGATTGAGCGGCTTGCCGGCCAAAGACTGGCGTTCGGTGAGATTGAGCGGGCCTTTGCCGTCGATGGGGTTGCCTCCACCGTCGATCACCCGTCCGAGCAGTTCGGGACCCACCGCGATTTCGCCGGCGCCGCCATAGGGAATCACTCGCGCGTTCGGCGCCAGGCCCTGCGTGTTACCGGTCGGCATCAGGAACAGGCTTTCGCCGTCAAAACCCACCACTTCGGTATCCACCTGACCGCCGAGACGATTCATCACCACGCAACGGTCGCCAATCGCAGCCTCGCAACCCACGGCTTCGAGCGTCAGGCCCACCATGCGCGTGAGTTTGCCCTCTACCATCAAGCGCGGCGGCTCGGCCAGACGCTCCGCGCGCGCCTTGAGGCCGGGCAACCACCGCTCGGCGGGTGTGCGCTCGTCAAGCATGGTCAGACTCCCGGTCGCCACCCAACATCCGCGAGGCGATCGCGGCCAAGCGGGACTCCACCGACGCATCGATGCGCGAGACATCGGTTTCGACAATACAGCCACCGCGCGTCATCAAAGGGTCAGGCTCCAGCCGCCAGCTCCGGGTGTCATCGCCCAGTGCAAACGCTTGCTGGACGAGTTCCGCATCTTCCGGATGCAAACGAATCCGCGCCGCGCGTGGGGCAACCGGCAGATGGCGCATCGTTTCCCGCACCACGCCAATCACTTCGCCCGGATTCAAGCGCAGTTCGCGGCGCACAAGGTGCCGAGCAATGAGCACGGCGAGTTCTGATACGGCATCCACCACGCCAGCATCCAGTTCGGCCAGCGGCTGCGCGAGATGGTCCATGATGCCGGCGAGCCGACTCGCGACCGCGCGCGCCTCCTCAATGCCGCGAGTCTGGCCCTCTTCGTAGCCCTGATGGAAAGCCGTCGCGTAGGCTTCCTTGCGCAGCTGCGCCAGTTCGGCGGCCACTTCCTCCCGGCTTGGCGGCGGCGGCGGCTCATTGGGCGTTTTCTCGATGCCGGCGATTGGGCCCTGCACATTCGGTGGCGCAAAGCGTACCGCGCCAAGGGCCATCTCTGCGGGCGTGATCCGTGTGGTAGCCATTTAGACCATCGCCTCGCCGCCAGCACCACCCAGGCTAATCTGCCCCTCTTCGGCCAGACGGCGGGCGATGGTGATGATTTCTTTCTGCGCCGCTTCCACATCCGACAGTTTGACGGGACCGCGAGTCTCCAGATCTTCCTTGAGCATGTCGCCGGCGCGCTGCGACATGTTTTTGAAAATCTTTCCTTTGATGTTTTCGTCGGCGCCTTTCAGCGCCAGCACCAGATTGTCTGAGGACACTTCCCGCAACAGGGTCTGAATGCCCCGGTCGTCGACTTCGCTCAAATTATCGAAGGTGAACATGAGGTCCTGAATGCGACCCGCGAGCTCCGGATCGTGCTCGGAGATCACTTCGGAGATTTTCGCTTCGGCGCCGCGGTCGACAAAGTTCAGAATGTTGGCCGCACACTTCAGCCCGCCCATCCCGGAATTCTGCCCCTGCGCCCCACCTCGCAGCTGAATTTCCAGCATATCGTTAAGCTCCTTCATGGCCGCGGGCTGCACCCCATCCATGGTGGCCACCCGCATCATCAGGTCGCCGCGCATGTTCTCCGGCAGTATCGACAGCACCTGCGCCGACTGATCGGCATCAAGGTAAGACAACACAATGGCAATGATTTGTGGATGCTCGAAGCGGATGAGTTCGGCCACGCTCCGGGGGTCCATCCACTTCAGCGATTCCAGACCTTTCGTCGAACCGCCAATGAGGATGCGGTCGATCATGCTCTTGGCCTTTTCCTCGCCCAGCGCATCGGTCAGCACCTTGCGGATGTAGTCGTCATTGCCGATGCCTAGCGGCGTCTGCTTCTGCATGTCGACCACAAATTCGTCGACGGAGACCTTGACCATCTCGCGGGAGACGTTTTGCAAGGTGGCCATCGCCGTGCCAATTTTCTGCACTTCACGGGGCCCGAGATATTTGATGACTTGCGCGGCAGTCGCTTCTCCCAGAGTCATCAGGAAGATGGCTGCCTTATCGACGCCGCTGAGTTTTTCATCCGGCATGGCTTATTCGGACCCCACCCATTCCTTGATGACCTGCGCTGCGACGCGCGGGTCCTGTGCTACAAACTGCTGCAACTGCTCGATGTTCTCATGCAGCGCACCAGGCGTCTGTAAGTCGTCTCGCTTGGGCGCGGGCAGCGCCGCCATGGCTTCACCGCCTGGTCCCGGCAGCGCCGGATTGCCCGCAGCCGCGTCGGCCGAGGCGGGTGCGCTGGCCACCGTCGGTTTGGCCATCAGGGATTTCACCGCCGGGCGCAGCAGGCCAAAGAACAGGATCAATACAAACAGTCCGCCGGCCACCTGCTTGCCCACATCCCACATCCAGGGCTGCTGCCAAATCGGCAGCGGCGGCAGCGGCTCCGGCAGTGCGGGATCCACAAAGGTCGTCGTTGTCACGCTGACGATGTCGCCACGGGTGGCGTCATAGCCAATGGCGTCCTTGACCAGCTGGGTCATCCGGGCGACATCCACTGGCGCTGGCTCAGCAGCCGGCGCGGCGGCTTTTTCATCGGCGGTCTTGTTCGGATCAGCCGGCGGCGGTGCAGGCAAACGCAAGACCACCGCCACGGAGAGGCGCTGAATCGTGCCGAGCTGGTGTCTGGTGTGGCTAATCGTGCGGTCGACTTCATAGTTGCGCGTGGTTTCGTTGCGCTTGGTGGTTGGCGTTACCGTTTTCGCCTGAGCCTGCGCAGGCGCTCCGGGGGCCGGCGTCGCACCGGGTTGTGCCCCGGTCGCCGGAGGCGTGGCCTGCTCGGGCGCCGAGGCCTCTCCCGGCGGGGAATTGGAGAGCGCGCCGGGCACCCCACCAGGACCGCCGCCAATGCGCTCTTCTTCCAGCGAGCGTTCGCTCCGCATGGCCGGGAGATCGGGGTTGAAGCTTTCGCGGGTTTGCTCCGTCGAGGTGAAATCAAGGTCGGCAGTGACCTGAGCACGCACGCCATCAGGCCCGACGAAAGGCGTGAGAATGGCCTGAATGCGGTCGGCGTAGGTCTGCTCCAGTTTCTGCGTGTAGTCGAACCGACGAGTCGTCAGGGCCATGCCTTCATCACGCTGCTCATCGGTAAGCAAGTTGCCGCGGCTATCGATGACGGTCACGCGCGAGGACGGCAGGCTGGGCACGCTGGCAGACACCAGATGCTGGATCGCCGCCACCTGGGTGGGGTCGAGCGGGCGCGAACCGAACAGGTCAACGATCACCGATGCGCTGGGCTCGCGCTTCACGCGACTGAACACCGACTCCGCCGGCAGCGCCAAGTGCACCCGCGCGCCACGCACGTTATCGATGCGTCCGATTGAGCGCGACAGCTCGCCCTCGATAGCGTGTTGATAGCGCGCCTTCTCCATGAACTGACTGGTGCCGAAAGCCTGCTCTTCGTTCAAGGTTTCAAAGCCACGCGAGTTGCCTTTGGGCAGGCCCGCTGCCGCCAACTGCAGGCGCGCCTCGTCGGCCTTGTTGGCGTCGACCAGCACCGAGCCAGCACCCGGCTCTACGCGGTAGGCCATTTGACCTGCTTTCAGGATCTCAACGATCTGCGTGAGATCGCGATCCGAGAGGTCGGAATACAGCATGGTGAAGTGCGGCGTGCGCGACCACATCACCACATAAACGCCCAAGGCGACTGCCGCGGCGATGCCCACCAGAACGCCCGCCTGACGCAGGAGTGCCATCGGAGAATTCTGTTGAACGTAGATTGTTGCTTCGGCCATCGCTTTATTCCTCAGTCATCCGTCTGGAACGCCAACGCGCTCAGATCGGCATATTCATGATTTCCTGATAGGCACTGACGAGCTTGTTGCGCACTTGCGACACTGCCTGAAACGAGATGTTGGCCTTCTGCTGGGAGATCATGACCTGCGAGAGTTCCACTTTCGGATCGCCCATTTCAAAGCGGGTGGCCATTGATTTCGCCGTCTGCTGGGTTTCGTTGACGCTGTCGAGGGCGTTGCGCAACACGCGGCTGAAATCGACGCCATTGGTCGCGCCTGGCGCTTTGGCGGTTTCAATAACGCCGCCCTGAGCCCGGGCGGCCAGCGCGCGCATTTGCAGCAGAAGCCCGTTGCTATCAATGGTGTTCATGGGGTGATCTCCTTACGTCGCCTATTGGCCCGGCACATCGATGCCAAGCTCACGCAGTTTGGCGAGCTTGTAGCGCAGCGTGCGCGGGCTAATCCCCAGCTTTTCAGCCGCAAATTTGCGGCTGCCGTTACCTTCAGCCAGCGCATCGAGAATCAGGCGACGCTCATGGTCACGCAGGCCATCGCCCAGCGAATCCTGCGCATCCTCATCGTCCTCTGATTCGGCGATAAAAGACTCCCGAGGAGCGGTCACGCTGGCGACAGGCGCTTTCATGGCCGGCTCAAACATCAGATCGTCGGCGGTGACCGTGCCGCCGTTATGGATCACGAGGGCGCGCTGCATGACGTTGTCCAGTTCCCGCACGTTGCCCGGCCAGCGCCAGGCGACCAGCGCCGCCGCCGCCGCCGCGTTCAACACCGGCAGTGCCGCAGCGGTTTTGCCGGCCGCACGCGCCAACAGGAAGCGCGCCAAGGGGACGATGTCCGCCGGCCGCTCGCGCAAGGGCGGTACGGCCAGGGGAAAGACGTTAAGGCGGTAGTAGAGGTCTTCGCGGAAGCGACCGGCGCGGACTTCGCTTGCGAGGTCCCGGTTGGAGGTGGCCATCACGCGCACATCCAGCTTGATGGTTTCGTGGCTACCCAAACGCTCCACCACCCGCTCCTGCAGCACGCGCAGTAACTTGGCCTGCAGGGGCAGACTCATCTCGGACACTTCGTCGAGCAGCAGGCTGCTGCCCTGCGCCTGCTCGAATTTCCCCGGATAGGATTTATGGGCGCCGGTGAAGGCCCCTTTCTCGTGCCCGAACAGGATGGCTTCCAGCATGTTCTCGGGAATGGCGGCGCAGTTAATCGCCACCGGTTCCTTGCTGGCGCGGGACGAATGTTCGTGCACGAAGCGGAAGAAGACTTCTTTGCCCACGCCGGATTCGCCGGTGATGAACACGGTGGCGTCGGTCGCCGCCACCCGGCGCGCCAACTCGATGACGCGGCGCGTCGCGGCATCTTCGGCAATCATGTCGCGCTCGCCCTGCGCTTCGAGTTTGGCCGGCAGCCACTGGTCAAGCCCGGCGACCAGCACCTCGGCCTCAAACGGCTTCACCAGATAGTCGGTCGCTCCCAGACGCATCGCGTCGATCGCGCTCTGGATGGTGCCGTGGGCGGTCATCAGCACAAACGGCACGTCGCGGTGACGACGGCGGAGTTCGCGCAACAGTTCAAGCCCATCCATCGGTGCCATCTGCAGGTCGGAAATCACCAGGTCGACCGCAGCAGACTGCAAACCCTGCAAGCAGTCGCTGCCGTCCACAAACGACAGCACGCGATAACCCGCCAGTTCGGCGGTCTCGCAGAGCACCTCACGCAGCGCGTCGTCGTCTTCCACAATGGCAATCACGGCGCGATTTTTCATGCGGGTTCCCCTGCCGCCACTGTGGCCGCACTCAGTGGTAATGAAAGTTCGAAACAGGCGCCGGGCGTGAACTCAGTGTCCAAAACCAGTTCCCCCCCGTGGGCACGCGCGATGGCTTGGGCCACAGACAGCCCAAGCCCGGTGCCACCACGGCGGGTGGTGTGGAAAGGCTCGAATACCAGCGCCTGTTCGGCGACCGGCACTCCGGGTCCATTGTCGATAAAGCGCAGGCTCACAAAGCCCAGCAGCAGTTTCAGGCTGACCCACATCTCGCACTCAGGGCCCACGATCTGGCGGCTGTTGTTGACCAGATTGAGCATGATGCTGAGCAGTGAATCGAGATTCCCGTGGAGCACCAAAGGACTGGCCGACGGCGGCAGGTCGAGGTGGAAGTGTCCATCGCCGAGCACCGCCGAGGCTTCTTTATCTAGACGGGACAGCAGATCGAGCAAGGGCAGCGGCTGCGCATCAACCACCGCACCGCGCGCAAAGCTCAGCATGTTCTCGACGAGGCGCTCAAGCTGGCGCAGCGACTCCAAGGTCCGTTCTGCGGCCTTGGTCTGCGCAGGTTCGAGACCCCGCGCACGGGCCAGCGGCCCCATGCCGAGCAGCGCTGCAGCCAGAGGGGTGCGAATCTGATGCGCCAGCGCCGCGGCCATTTCGGTCTTGGCGGAAAGGCGACGGTGATGCGCGAGTTGTTCCTGCAACCGGCGGGTCTCAGTCACGTCTTTAATCAGGAGAATCTGGCCGGGCTCATCCGGCAGGGCTTGCGTGGCGACGTTCACGCGCCGGCCGTCGCTCAGGGACACATCATGGCCGTCATCCCAGCGAGGCGCGAAAGCGCGCCCCACAATTTCAAACCATCGCTCGCCCGCATAGACGGGGCCGAGGAGCTCGAGCGCGGCGCTATTGACCTGAGTCACTCGCCCTTGCCCGTCCAGCACCACGACCCCCGCGGGCAACGCACCCAGCAAGGTGGCCAGACGCTGCTCGAGACTTTCCCGCGCTGCCAACTCTCGTTCGAGATGGAGACGCATCTGCGCGAGTTCGGTTGAGAGCGTCACCAGCGGCTGTTCGGTGGCAAGAGTCCCCACGGCACGGGCCGACGCCAGATCGCTGGCGGCGTGCAGTTCGGTCAGGCTCGTGGTGAATTCAGCGGTGACTTGCGGGCCCATGGCGGGCGTTGCTCCTGTGACAATGGTCGCGGGAGCGATTTAGCAAGGACTGTGCCCGGGGGAGGAATGCTGCGTTTTAGCGAAGAATCAGCGAAGCATTGGCTGCGCTCCACGGTGCGAGGAGCAGAAGATGCCCGGATTCATGACGGTGAATCCGGGCTTCCGCGTCAAGTCTCAGTCACCTCGTCCTGGCGACCTAGGCCAAGCTTGCGCATTTTCTCGACGAGCGTCGTGCGCCCCATTTGCAAACGCTTTGCTGCGTGTGCCACCACCCAGCTTTCTGCTTCCAGCGCCTGAATAATCAGGCTGGACTCAATTTGGGTGAGATGTTCTTTGAGGTCGATGCCAGACTGCGGGAGCAGGGCCCCGGACATTGCCGCTACCGCCGGCTCGCTCGCGACGGCGCTCTGGGAGACTGTCTCTCTCACGGGCGCGGCCGGCATGGCGTAGCCATCACGGCGATATTTTTCTGGCAAATCGTGCACGTCGACCGTGCCTTCGGGGTACAGAATCGCCAAGCGCTCCACCAGATTCGCCAGCTCGCGCACGTTCCCCGGCCAGCCATACGCCGATAGACATTGAACCGCGGTTGGCGTCAGCCGAATATTCCCCCGGCCCTCATGGCCAAGGCGTTCGACCAGATCGGTGACCAGCAAAGGCAGATCTTCCGAGCGGGCCCGCAGCGGCGGCGTTTCGATCGGGAAAACGTTGAGGCGATAGTAGAGGTCTTCCCGGAATCGCCCGTCTTCGATCGCCTGCTCCAGATTCACGTGGGTCGCCGCGATGATGCGGACGTTCACCGAAATGCTTTTGTTGCTGCCGACGCGCTCAAAGCTTCGCTCCTGCAATACACGGAGCAACTTCACCTGCATCGGCAAGCTCATGTCACCGATTTCATCCAGAAACAGCGTGCCGCCGTCGGCCATTTCAAAGCGCCCCTGCCGCGAGGTAATGGCACCGGTGAACGCGCCCTTCTCATGGCCAAAGAGTTCGCTTTCAAGCAGATCGGGTGGGATTGCGCCACAGTTAAGCGGCACGAAGGGTTTAGTACGGCGAACTGAGTGATGATGAATATGGCGCGCGATCACTTCTTTACCGGTGCCGGACTCCCCGGTCACCAGCACGTTGGCGTCGCTCTTGGCCACCATCTCAATCATGTTTCGAACGCGCTGAATCCCTTTGCTGCCGCCGACCAGATTGCGGAACAGTTCCGGGTTGCGCGGGAGTCCGCCAGGGGTCCTGGCTTCGCGATAAGACTCTATTTTCTGGAGAATTTTATCGAAATGCATGTGCCGCAAGGGAAGACGAATGCGGCCCAGCACCAGGTCGTCGATTTCGGCCAGAAGTGCCGGTTCGAAGTCGGTTTGGTCTACAAGCACCACCGGCGTGGCGCCTTCCAGAGCCCGCAACTGTTTGACGACAAGCTTTTGGTCTTCAGCCGGAATGTTGCCAAGCAAAGCAACGTAGGGGGCTTTGGCCGGGTCCGCGAAAGACGACCAGTCGCCAGTGTCGGCAAGCTGTTCTCCGACGAGATCAAGGTAGGCCAGCACCTCTATCAGGTGCCGAGCAATTTCCGCGTCGTGCTCAACAACGAGCACCGGGGTTTCCGACATGGGCATATAGGGCTGCTTCTTGAGTGTTGGGGTGTCGTTTCAACTGGCACCTGCGCAGGCCCCGTGGTTAGCTTTTTATTTTGTCAAAATGCTGACGCAGCGCACTCGCGTTGCAGTCTAGCCGCCTTCGCTGTTTTGGCAAGACAAAATTGCGAAATCGCCGCGGCCTGCCGCGCTACTGCGGCGACGTGCGCGTTTTCTGTCACATGGAGTTAATAGAAAAGACCCGGCGGGCCTTAGACAGACAAAAGCCCTGTGCGGGATGCGGGCTAACCTTCGGAGGAGAGATAGGCCCGTGCGCCGCGCTGGCCGCGTTGCACGGCACCGAGTTCATCGGAATGGTCGGCGCGGACTTCGCGGGCGAGCTTCAGCAGAATTTCCGTGATCTGAAGGGCCTCCTCGAGCACCGTCCGCGCGGTCTCTCCGCCTTTCACCAGCGTGTCGAGGTCAAGCGTGGCCAGCAGCGCGTAGCGTTCGTCATCCAGACGCTGAACCTCTTCCCAGTCGGCGTTTTGTGCCGCTAGCAACATGGCTTCGCCGAGGACGGGAATTTGTGCCAACGCTTCCAACAGGACTCCTCTGGTGCAGAGCGGACTAGCGGGCTAGCGCCCCGGCTGTTGACAGTGAAGCACTTAGCCGTGGTTTCGGATCGCCACCCAAGCTTCCCGGATTTCGCCCATCAAGCGGGTGACTTCGTCCAGAATCGCGGTGTCGTTTTCGATATTCGCGTCAACCAGTCGACGCATCATGTAATCGTAGAGATTGGCCAGATTACGCGCGACGTCGCCGCCCTTCTCCATATCCAGACTGCCGTACAGGCCACCCAGAATATTGAGCGACCAGTCGATTGCCTCACACTTGCGGGCAATTTCCTTGCGCTCCATGCAGCCGCGGGCGAGTTGGATCTTTTCCAGCACGCCATCCATCAGCATTTCAATGAGTCTGTGCGGGGTCGCCGATTCGACGCTGGACTGAATCCCGACCTTGCGATACTCGGAGATTCCGCCAAAAGGCGCACGCGGCATTGGTTTCATGAATTGACCCCATTCGTTATGTGTTCGCGACAAGCTGTGTCCGCGCGTGAACCGTGGCGCTGGACGAAAGGCTTATCGGCAAGGCCTGCGGGAACTACAGGTCCGATCGCGTCCCGGGGCGAAATTTGTCCTCGAGCGCCTCTCGGGTCTGGCCACAGGCCGATGAGCTGAAATGGCGTAATGCTTGCACAGCAAGGCGCCAGATAGCGTTTCGCCCCGAAAGCGCCAGAAATCCGAACAGGAGTAACCGATGGACTATCAGAATAAATCCGTGCTGGTCACGGGAGGCACCGGATCATTCGGCAACTTTGTGGTCCGCCGCCTGCTGAACGCCGGGGTGCGCGAAGTCCGCGTGTTCTCCCGTGATGAGAAAAAACAGTACGACATGAAAGTGTTCTATCAAGGTCGCAAGGACCTCACTTTCGTCATCGGCGACATCCGTAACCGCGATTCAGTCGATGAAGCGATGCACGGCATCGACATCGTCTTCCACGCCGCCGCCCTGAAGCAGGTGCCGACCTGCGAACAACATCCGATGGAAGCGGTGCGCACGAATGTGCTGGGCGCGGAGAATCTGGTCGATTGCGCGCTTCGCCACGCGGTCGAAAAATTTGTGATGATCAGTACGGACAAAGCGGTAAAGCCCGTCAACGTGATGGGCATGACGAAAGCCTTGCAGGAGCGTCTGGTGCTACAGGGCAACCTGTCGCGCGCTAACAAAGGCAGCAAATTCTGCTGTGTTCGCTATGGCAACGTGTTGCGTTCGAGAGGGTCGGTGGTGCCCTTCTTCCGTCGCCAACTGGCGCTCGGCCAAACCATCACCATCACCGACGAGCGCATGACGCGCTTTCTGCTCACACTCAATCAGGCTATCGATCTCGTGCTGTATGCGGCAGAGAACACTCAGGGCGGCGAGATTTTTGTGCGGAAGGCCAAAGCCGCGACAATCCCGGATATCGGTCGCGTGTTGTCCGAGGAAGCGGGCAAGCCGTTCGACTACAAGATCATCGGTATCATTCCGGGCGAGAAGCTCCACGAAATTCTGGTCTCCGAAGAGGAGCTCGTGCGCGGCCGGGATTTCGGCGACTACTACGCCATCCAGCCCTGGTGGAACAAGGCGCGTTATCAAGAAATCAGCGGTGAGTTTGCGTCAAACGACTATCTGGCCGATCTGGATGAAGTGAAACGCATGATCGAGCTGGCGGATCAGGAATTCGAAATCATGGAAATGGCCGATGGCGAATTTGCCAAGTTCTAGCGCACAGCGCCGGGAGATCCCGCTCTTCAAGGTTGGACTGCCGCCACCGGAAACCCTCATGCCTCGCTTGCAGGAGGTGCTCTACAGCGGGCAGATCAGCGAAGGCGCGCCGGTTGCAGAGTTTGAACAGCGCTTCGGCGAATGGGTAGGCAACCCGCGCTGCCTGTCGTTCTATTCCGGCACTGCGGCCCTGCATGTGGCGCTGCTGCTTGCTGGTGTGAAACCTGGCGACGATGTGGTGAGCACGGCCATGACCGCCGAGCCGACCAATCTCGCCATCCTGCACGCCGGCGCCATTCCGCGGTGGGCCGATGTTGATCCCGCAAATGGCAACGTCACAGCGGCCAGCGTGGCGGCCGCGATCACGCCTCGCACCCGCGCCATTCTGGTGGTGCATTACGGCGGTATTCCGGTACCCATCGCAGAGATTAATGAGGTCGCCGCGCGCCATGGGATCCCCGTGATTGAAGACGCCGCCCACGCCCTCGGCGCCAGCTATAACGGGCAAGTGCTGGGCAGCCACTCGGCGTTCGTGATGTTTTCCCTGCAGGCGATCAAACATATGACGACGGTAGACGGTGGCATGCTGGCCTGCGCCGATGCCGCACTGCTGCCGATGGGCCGACGCCTGCGCTGGTTTGGCATCGACCGCCAGGCCTCGCGCACCGAGGTCGACGTCGCTGAAGTGGGTTTCAAGTACCACATGAATAATGTGAACGCGACGATTGGGCTGGCCCAACTCGATTGCATCGCGCCGCTGCTTGCGCGGCACATTGAGAACGGCCGCTATCTCGACAGCGCCCTGCAGGGCATCGGCGGTCTGGAACTGTGTCGATTCGAGGCGCGGGCGGCGCCCTCCTACTGGTTCTATACGGTGATGTGCGACGACGCCGCAGGGCTGTCCGATCACCTCACAGCTAACGGCATTGGCAACTCGAAGGCGCATAAACGCAACGACCTCCACAGCGTCTTTGCCGCCAGCCGTTGCGAGTTACCGGGTCTCGATCGCTTTTATCCCCGCATGCTGCACATCCCCTGCGGCTGGTGGGTTGACGACGAAGCGCGAGACTACATGGTGGATGTGCTCCGCCGTGGCTGGTGAGCCTTTCATCCCCCTGTTCAAAGGTCGCATCGCGCCCGGTGCCGCGGCGGCATTGGCCGAAACGCTCTCCTCAGGACAACTCGCCACCGGCCCCAAAGTAAAAGCCTTCGAAGACAAGCTCGGCCAGTTCGTCGGTAATCCCCACTGCGTGGCCACCAGCGATCGCGCCGGCGCGCTCACCATCGCCCTTCGACTCTGCGGGGTCACGCCCGGTGACGACGTCATGCTCTCCCCGCTGGCTTGTCTCGCCACCACCATGCCCATTGCCAATTTGGGCGCAAAGCCCGTGTGGTGCGACGTCGATCCTGACACCGGCATGCTTAACCCTGCATTGCTGGCGGCCCGCCGCACGGCGCGTACCAAAGCCATCATTCACTACCATTGGGGCGGCGATGTGGGCCCGCTGGGTGAACTTCAGCAGGTCGCAGTCCAACTGGGGATCCCACTCATTGCAGATGCGTCGGGCGCGTTTGGCGCCGAACTCCAAGGGCAAAAGCTTGGCGCCACCGGCAGTGACTTCACCATTTACTCCTTTTACGCCGTAAGCCATCTGCCGGCGGGTGATGGCGGTGCGCTCTTCTGCCGCTCGGCCGAACACGCCGAGCGCGCGCGCCAGCTGCGGCGATTCGGCATCGACCACAAAACCTTTCGGCTGCCTAACGGGGACCTCAATCCACAAAGCGACATCCCCATCGCCGGCTACAGCATGGCGATGACCGATTTAACCGCGGCACTGGCGCTGGAGCAGTTCAATGAAGTCGAGCATACGCTCGCCAGACATCGGGCCAACGGGCGCGTGCTCGCGATAAGCACGCAGCATCTGTCTTGCATCACACCCCTCTCACGCGGTGATGAGCAGCGCTCCGCTTACTGGGTGTTCGCCTTTCGCGCCGCGCACCGGGAGCGGCTTATCGCGAGACTTCAGGCCGCAGGCATCGGCGCGCAACGTCTTCATGTACGTAACGATCGCTATTCCTGCTTTCGGCGCAGCAGCGCTGACGAGCTCCCCGGCGTTGAGATTTTTGACCGCGAAAATCTTTGCGTGCCCTGCGGGTGGTGGGTGGACGAGGCAGCTCTGGCGCGAATTCTCGAATGCCTCCAGCAGACCGACTGATGGCCTCTCCCATCATCGACTGCTGTACCGAAGCCGAGTGGCCTGCGCTGCTCGCGGCGCTGGATGCGACCTTCGTGACCGAGCGCGGTCGAACCGGATCCTTAGCCTCTCGCTTTCCCAATGCGATGGGCCAAACGGCGTTCTCCAACACGGTAGTGCTGCGAACGGGCGAGGAAATCTCCAGTTGCTGCGTGATGCGCGAATTCGACTGGATAACGCCGGACGCGCAGTGGCGCGGGGCGATGATTGGCATGGTGTACACGCGAGCAGCAACACGCGGCCGTGGCTATGCCGCGCAGGTCTTAAGCCACGCCATCACGCAATTGCACGCCAAACGCGTCGACTTCGCCGTGCTCTGGAGCGGTCTCGACCATTACTATGAAAACCTGGGCTGGATGCGCCACGACCGCGGGATCATCGGCGTACTCAATGTCGCATCGGCCCCTGCCCTGTCCCGCCACCCGCTGCCCACAGTCGCTCAACTCAACCATCTACAACGTGAACACCAGACGCAACGCGTTCAACGCGACGCAGCGGACTGGACGGTAACGCCCTTGCCGGCCCACACCACTGAAACCGCATGGGCAATGGCAAACGAAGACGCTTATGCCCTGTTCGGCCTCAACGGCGAGACCCGCTACGTGTATGAAGTTGTCGGTAAACCCGAGAGCTTCCCAATGCTATGGCATCAGATTTCCGCCGGGGCTCGTCAGGTGTACGTGAACGATGTCGTCGGTAGTGCCTGGCATCGTTGGTTGATTGCCAACACCGCGATGCAGTTCAAAGATCAGGCGCTCGCGCATTGGCGCTTGCTGTCGCCTCGCGCTCATCAGGCGCGATGGCGCGGATGGCACATTCCCTGGTTCGATCGAATCTAGCTTTAGCCCCTCAGGCGTTGTGGGCGCACCATTCTCGCCACATCGCGCGATAAGCCGCTTCCACATCGCGTGCGAAACCTGTCGCATCAGTCAATGCCGATTGCGCCACTTGCTCGCGCATGCCCCGTCGAACGCGTTCCAGCGCAGGCAAGTCGCTCGCCAAAGACACGCAGCGGGCGATGTAATCGTCCTCGTTGTCGGCGGCAAACTCTGGATATCCGGCCGCAGTCAGCACACTGAGGCTGGCGCGGGAGAGGAAGGTATTGCCCTTCAACGCCACCACCGGCAGGCCCATCCACAGGGAATCGCAGGTGGTGGTGCCACCGTTGCAGGGGAAAGGGTCCAGTGCGATGTCGACCTCGGAAAACGTCTGTATGTAATCCGCGCGAGCCAGCCGGTCGCGCAGCAGAACACGCGAGCGCGCAACGCCGAAGCTTTCGAAGTGCTGCCAGAGATCTTCCTGCGCGGCGCCCGAAGGCACCGTGATCAGGATAATTTTTGAATCCGGAACCGCTTGCAGAACATCAGCCCAGAGCGCCACCACGCGCGGGCCGACCTTGGAGTAACTGTTGAACGAGCCAAAGGTGACGAACGTGTTTTCCAGCGCTGGCAGCGGCGTTATGGCGCGCATGTCTATCGGGGCCTGATAACACCACAGGCTGTTGGGCAGCCGGTAAAGTCGCTCGGTGTAGAACTGGTCGCTCTCGCCCGTTGGCTCGGTCACCCCATCCGTCAAACGCCAGCTCACGGCGTCCAAACCGGTTGTTGCCGGATAGCCGAGATAGGTCACCTGCACGGGCGCTGGCCTACGCGCCAGACTCAGCAGGCGATGGTTGGCCGTGTGACCGTTCAGATCAATGAGGATATCGATCTCCGCCGCGTGAATGCGGGCGGCCACTTCTTCGTCACGTAATCCGGTGATCAGGTGCCAACGGTCGACTAGCGCCTGGAGCTTCCCGGTCACCACGTCGGCCTGCACCAGTTCCGCGAAAGCGTGCACTTCAACATTCGCCCGATCGTGATGCCGCAGCAGCGGCTCCATGAAAAACGCACAGGCGTGCGCACAAAAATCGGTGGAGACATAGCCGATCCGAAGGCGCCGGGCGGGATCGCGAGTATTCGCGTAGTCAGCGTAGACCGGTAGCGCGCCGGCATGGCGAACACCCCAGTCGCGGTGAGCGGTCGCGATATCAGCCGGCGTGACACCATCGGCAAAATTGAGCGTGAACAGAAAATTGCTGTGGGCGCTGCTGTAGTCGGGTTTAAGCTCAACGGCCCGGGCGAAATACTCCAGCGCGAGCTGGAGATTACCCAGCCCCTTGTACACGTTGCCGAGGTTATTGCAGGCCTCAGGAAACGCCGGTTCTAGCAGCAAAGCCGATTCAAATCTGCTGATGGCTTCGGCATGCCGGCCAAGTTCTTTGAGCACTAGCCCCGCATTGTTCAGCGCCGTCGCCAGATTGGGCTTGAGTTTCAGCGCTTGTTCGAAGCACTCAAGCGCCTCCTGATAGCGCCGCCCGTTGTAGAGCACGATGCCAAAATTCTGATGGAGCTCGGCCGTGTCGGGGCGCAATTCGAGAGCGCGCACAAAACAGCTCACCGCATCGCGCGGTCGTCCGAGATGCGAGAGCGCGTTGCCCAGATTATTCAGCGCTTCAACCAGATCGGGCTTTAGCGCCAGCGCGCGCTCGAAACAGACGATCGCTTCATCGGTACGGGCGTATTTGGCGAGCGCGTTGCCCAATTCGTTATGCGCCTCGGCGAAGTCGGGCTGCAGTTGGGTGGCGCGATAAAAAGCCGCTATCGCCGCTTCGATATTGGACTGTTGCGCGTAGGACGTACCGATCTGGTAGTGGAGCAAGGCCTTCTCGCCTTCCAGCAAAGCAGCGCTCTCAAAATGCTGGCGCGCAGCTTCGGGCGCGCCGGATTCCAGCAGCACCTCACCAATGGCTTGATGGGTGAGCGACTGCGGCCTCAAAGTCAAAGCCTGCTCGTAGCAACCAAGCGCATCCGCTATCCGCCCCTGACGGCGTAGAACGTGCCCGAGATTGAGCCACACCTCGGGCATGCCGTGTTTGAGCTCGAGCGCGGCGCGCGCGGCCTGTTCGGCCAGCGCTAATTCCCCGAGTTCGCTGTAAACCAGCCCCAGGTTGCCGCGCGCCTCGGCAAAGCCGGGACGGATCGCTACCACGCGCTCCAGCCGTGCTCGCGCACTGTCGAGTTCCCCGAGTGCGCGCTCGGCGAGTCCCAGACAATGCAGTGCATCGATATGCGCGGGTTGTTTGCGCAGGATTTTCCGATAGCCCGCCGCGGCCTCCGAAAATTTTCCCGTCTGATGTAGCGCCAAGGCTTGCTCTAGCTGTTGCTGCACGCTCATGTGTTGGATTCTGCCTGACACCAGGCCGTCCACATCGCGCGGTAGGCGGCTTCAATATCGCTCGCAAACTGCTCGGCATCCATTAAAGGTGACGCGGACATTCTTCCGCGCATCGCCCTGCGGCGCTCGGCGAGCGCCGGGAGATCTGCAGCGAGCGCCGCGCAGCGCTCAACGTAGGCAAGCTCGTCGCGAGCGCCGAGCTCACCAAACCCGGCGGCGTTGAGCACGCTGAACGCGGCGCGGGAGAGAAAGCGTTCGCCGATAAGCGCCACCACCGGCAAGCCCATCCACAGCGCATCGCAGGTGGTGGTGCCGCCGTTGCAGGGAAACGGATCGAGTGCGATGTCGGCGCGGGCGAACATGGCGTTGTAGGTGGGTCGCGGCAGCTTGTCGTGCAGTTCAATCCGCCCGCGGGCAATGCCCACACTTTCAAAGCGCTCCAGCAGCGCGTTTTGCGTGGTGCCGGAAGGCACGGTCAGCATCAGTAGTCGAGAGTGGGGCACCGCGCTGAGGACTCTGGCCCACAGGTCGACCACGCGCGGTCCGATTTTCGAGAAATTATTGAACGAGCCAAACGTCACGTAGCCGTTGGCCAGCGCAGGCAAGACACTGACTTCGCCCATGTCGGCGAAGGGCTGGTAGCACCACAGGCTGTTCGGCAGGCGATAGAGGCGCTCGGTGTAGAACTGCTCGCTCATGCCCTCTGGCTCGGTGACGGCGTCGGTCAGGCGCCAGTCCATCGCCGGCAGCCCGGTGGTGGCGGGATAACCCAGGTAGGTGGCCTGCACCGGCGCCGGCTTCAAGGCCAGCGCGCGTAAACGGTTATTCGCCGTATGGCCGGCGAGATCGATTAAGACGTCAATGCCGTCTTCCCGAATCAGCGCAGCCATTTCGGTGTCAGACAACCCCACCGTCGAGCGCCACACCTCAACGTGCGCTTGCAGGCGGCGGGTCACGTCGTCGGGCTCGGCCACCTGCGCGTAGGCATGCACCATCACTTCTGTAACATGGTGGGCGCGCAGCAGCGGCTCGAGAAAAAACGCGCACGCATGGGTGCGGAAGTCGGGCGACACATAGGCAATTTTCAGGCGCTTATGCGGGTCTCGTGTGTTTGTGTGAGTCGCCCCAGTCGCTGCGCTCGACTGCATGCGCGCCCACCCACAGTGCAAATCGTAGATTTCCGCGGGCTGCATATCGTCCATGAAGGCGGTGGCAAACAGCAGATTGCTGTGTGCCGCGTGATAGTCCGGCTTAATCAAGAGCGCGCGGCTGTAGCACGCCATCGCTTCCGCCAAACGCCCCTGATCTTTTCTCACATTGCCCAGATTGAGATGCGCCTGTGCCAGCGACGGGTTTAACGCCAACGCGGCTTCGAGATGTTGTGCAGCACTCTCGCGGTCTCCCAAATCAAAGAAAACAGTGCCGATGTTGTAGCGCGCGATAGCGAGATTGGGATCCAGCGCAATCGAGCGCTCATAGCAGGCCAGTGCCTCAATCGGTAAACGGAGTTGCTGCTTGAGCGACCCGAGATTGTTCCAGAGGTCGCTGCTTGAAGGGTCAAGATTCAGGGCTTGCTCCATGCAAGCGGCCGCCTCCGCAACGCGTCCGGTTTCTTTGAGCACGATGCTCAGATTGCCAATGGCGGCGGCAAAGTCGGGTTTAAGACGGAGGGTCTCGCGGTAACAGAACTCTGCCTCAGCGAGTTTCCCGTAAGCCCTCAGCGCATTGCCGAGGCTGTTATGGGCGAAGGCATAGTCAGGCAGCAGTTGCACCGCGCGATGCAGGCACACGATGGCCTCCGGGATTTGCCCTTCATCCGTCAGCATCACACCAAGGGTATTGAGCATTTCGGGATCGTCCGGGGTCAGTTCACGTGCCCGGGTCAAAAACTTGAGACCGGTTGCGCGGTCGCCCTGGCGGTACTGAATGATCCCAAGTGCTTGCAGGGCCGGACTGAAATCGGGATCCGCCGTCAGAATTTCGACGTAGAGCGCCTGCGCCTTGACGCCCTCACCTCGCTGCTCGTGCGCCAGCGCCTGGGTGAATCTGGCGGCTGAATCGAGCGATTTTTCTCTTAATAGACAGCAGTGCTTGAACTTGCGGCCGCTACCGCAGGGGCAGCGGTTGTTGCGGGCCGGGGCTTGCGATTTGGGTGTCATGTCCGGCGAAAGCAATATGCGGGCCAGTACTGAGCGATGGTTGTAATACCCAAGGCCACAAGGTTTGCCCTGTGTCCCTGAAGGTGGCCGATAAAGTTTTTGAAAAAAGTGCTAAAGGAATCCCGGCCCTCACCCGATACGGACTGTGGGAGGCGGTGAATGCTTATTTCAAGCATGTCCGCCAATACAATCTGGGCTCGCGACATGACTCCCACATGGAGCGGCCAGGAGATCTGCAATGGCTTCGTCCATCAATACCAATGTTGCCTCTATGAACGCGCAGCGGAATCTGTCCCGCTCGCAAGCCGACCTCAACACCGCCATCCAACGTTTGTCTTCCGGCCTGCGTATCAATAGCGCCAAAGACGACGCTGCCGGCAGCGCCATCGCCAACCGTATGACCACCCAAATCGGTGGCCTCACGGTCGCCATCCGCAACGCGAACGACGGCATTTCCGTCGCGCAGACCGCGGAAGGCGCGATGGAAGAAATGTCCAACAACATGAACCGCGCGCACGACCTCGCGGTGCAGGCGGCCAGCTACAACAACTCCACCGACCGCGCTTCCATCAACAAGGAAGTGAGCCAGATTCTGGACGAAATGTCCCGCATCGTTAACCAGACCCGCTACAACGGCGAGAAGATTCTCACCGGTTCCTTCAGCGGTGACTTTCAGGTGGGCGCGCAGGTGAACGAAACCATTAACGTGGCCGTCGGCAACCTTTCCCCCAGCTCTCTGGGCGTGGCGAGCGAATACTCCACCGTCGCCGGTCTTTCCGCCGGTGGTCTCGCGAGCCGCGTCGCCTTTGCCTACAACAACGCCATCACCACCGCGAGCACGATTGAAGGCACGAACTTCACTACCGCGCGCGCCTCTGGCACCACCACCACCACCAAGGTCGCCGACATCAACGCGCTGACGTCCTCCACCGGCGTGTCGGCCTTCAGCTTCGGCAACGGCCTGGTGGGTACCAACTATGCATCGGCTGGCACCAGCGCCGGCGTGACCGACGGTATCGCCGCCGGTTCGCTCTCCATCAACGGCGTAGCGATCGGTGCGGTGGCCTCTGCCGCCAGCGATGGCGCGGTTGCTACCAACCTCGTCGCGGCCATTAACTCCGCCATGACGGCAGCGGGCACCGGCATCACGGCCTCCATTGTCACCGCCGCCGACGGTACCGCCACCAACGAGTCGATCGTGCTGACCAACACCAGCGGTGCCGCCATCTCTGTGACCACTAACTCGTCTAACGATGCGGGCGTGACGTCCTTCTTCGCCTCCGGCACCAGTTCGGTTGCCGCGGGTGAGAACGGCGCGATTGTGCTGAACGACGACCTCAACGACCTCACGACCTCCTTCAACAGCACCGTGACCGGCGCTGCCCTCACCGGGGTTTCCTCGGCCACGACCACGCTGACCAACGCCACCCTGAACTCGCAGTCGGTCACCACCGCTGCCGGCGCCAACCTCGCCATGCTGGTCTTCGAGCGCTCGCTCGACACCATCAACAGCGAACGCGGCACGCTTGGTGCGAAGTTGAACCGCCTGGAAGGCGTGACCCGCAATCTGTCCAACGTGGTGGAGAACATTTCCGCCGCCCGCGGCCGGATTCAGGACACCGACTTTGCCTCGGAAACGGCCAAGCTCACCCGCTCGCAGATTCTGCAGCAGGCGGGTACGGCGATGGTGGCGCAGGCGAACCAGTTGCCGCAGGGCGTGCTGTCCCTCCTGGGTCGTTAATCGTTAACACTCCGGCATGAAGGTGGCGCGCCTGTCTCGCAAGAGCCAGGCGCGCCGCTGTTTTTAGACTTAGGAGGAGCGGGTGATGTACGAACGAGAACCCCTTCCGCGCGTCTCGGAAGCAAAATTGGTCTCGCGGCCTGTGCGACAGCAAGCCGCGGTTGGCGGGGGGCAGGCAGTAACGGCCACCGCCGAAAATGCTCCAGCAAGCGCCACCGAGCAGTTAGCGCAAGCGCCACAAAGCGCTGAGCAACAGCGCGCTCAGGATGAGGCCAACAACAAGGCACTTGAACAAGCCGTCAGTCAGATGAACACCTACGCGCAAAACCTGCAGCGATCATTGCAGTTCCGCGTCGACAAGGATTCCGGGGAAACGGTGGTTCGGGTAGTTGATCCGAAAACAGACGAAGTGATTCGCCAGATTCCCAACGAAGAAGTATTGCTCATTGCCAACCGCATGCGGGCCGCAACGACCGCACGCGAGGCCAGCACACCAGGGATGCTCATTCAGGAAAGTGTCTAGACCGCATTGTGATCGCGATTGCGCTGCCAGCCCCGCCCTGCGGGGCGCGCGCGATCCGGCCAAGCAGAACCGGAGGATAAGAACATGGCGCTCAGTACCCCAGGCATAGGCTCCGGTCTCGACATCGGCGGCATCGTCGACAAGCTCATGGCAATTGAGCAGGCGCCGCTCTCCAAAATCAACACCAAACTTGTTGGCCTACAGGCACAGGTCAGTGCCTACGGTTCGCTCAAAAGCGCGGTGTCGTCCTTTCGGGATGCGGTCAGCGCACTGGCGGACGCTTCCAAATTCAAAGTCTTCAGCGCCACCTCCTCCGACGTCACCAAGTTAACAGCATCAGCCAGCAGCGCCGCCGGCAAGGGTGTTTATAACGTGGAAGTGGTGCGCCTCGCCGAGAACCACCGCATGGCGGCCTCCACCACTTACGCGGACACCTCAAGCGCGACAGTTGGCGCTTCCGGCGACAGCATGACGCTGACGGTTGGGAGTAACACGTTTACCGTGGGTATTGGCGGCAAAACGCTGGCGGCCGTGCGCGACGCCATCAACACCGCAAGCGACAACAAAGGCGTGACGGCTTCGATCCTTAAGGTCGACAGCGGTTATCACCTGTCCTTGTCGGCGAATGACACGGGGAGTTCGCATGCCATGACGGTGAGCTACTCCGGCACCGACCCCTTCGCCCTGAACACGCTCAATACCGACCGCAACACCAGCGGCAGCTTTACCGCTGCCGACCTCGACGCCTCGGTGAAACTTGAGAACACCTTCACCGTGACCAGCAGCTCGAACACGCTATCGGATTCCGTAGAAGGCGTGACGCTGAATCTGGTCGCGGTGGGCACGACCACGGTCAAGGTTGATCGCAACACGGCGGGCATTCAAAGCTCCGTTCAGGCGATGACCAAAGCCTATTCTTCGCTCATCTCAACGATGGCCAAAATGAAGGGCGATGTGCTGAAGACCGACACCAGCGCAGTCAGCAATATGGCGGACCAACTCCGCAACGTCCTGGGCAGCGATGTGTCGGTTGGCGGCTCATTCTCCAACGCTTTCCAGATTGGCATCAGCACTCAAAAAACCGGCACCTTGGCGCTCGATAGCACCATCCTGAACAACGCGATCACCAATGACCCGGAAGGTTTCGCGAGCCTGTTTAGCAACACCACGAATGGGCTGGCTGTTCGCCTCACCCAACTCGCCGACCGATTTCTTGCCACCAACGGCGTGCTGGATGGTCGGTCGCAGGGTTTGGATAGCGCGATTCAGAGTGCCACTGCGCAGAAAGAGCGTTTAACGCAACGCCTTACGGTGGTTAAGGCCCGCCTGACCAAGCAGTACAACTCGCTGGATTCTCTGGTATCCGGCCTGCAGCGGACCGGTAATCTGGTCACGCAACAACTCGACACCCTCACCGCCGCGCAAAGGAAATAGGCCCCATCGGGGCCTGGTCCTTGGGCTGATTGAGCCCGCTTCTGCCTTGACCGTCTATCGCAGATAGTTAAACAGACTCAGGCCCTGTACTTTTACAAAGGCCTGTTGCGCGGCTTCCAGCACCTGGCTGTAGCGGGCCAGATTACTAATCGCCTCCACCGGATCCGCATCTTCCAGCGTCGAACGGGCTTTGGTCAGTTGCTCCGTCAGACTGCCATTGCTTTGCAGTTGCGAATCGAGGGTGTTCTGCCGACCACCAATGATCGATTTAAGTTCGGCGAACTTGTTGAGCGCCTGATCGATATCGGACAAGCCGCGGTCCAGCGAAAAGCTAAGCGCCGCGCTCTGCGCAGAGGTGCTGGCGGTGGTGTCGAGCGCGGTGATGATGTTGCTGATGGTGGTGAACACCGACTGATTCTGACTAGGCGAGATCAAAAAGGCATCGCCTACGGCCGGCTTGCCCGTAATAGCGACGCTCGAGCCGTTGAAGTTAATCGCTGCACCATCGGTGTAGGTTTGCCCAGACAAGATCGTTGCGCCCGAGGTGGTGTTCGTCACATCAAAGGTATTGGCGGCCGTGAACACAATGGAGAAACTGTCGGTGGTGAATGAAGACGGGTCGAGCACCGTATCGTTGATTACCCGCCCGGTGCCGGTGTTCGCGTTGGCCAGGGCCGCAACGAAGCTGCCATTCCCGTTGCGGATGCCCATAAAGGCTTCCGATCCGGTAAACCCTTCGGGCATGGTGCGTCCTTCGGCGATCGGCAACTCGCGCGAGGTTTGGTCGCCGTTGTAAGTCACGCCACCCGCGCCATTCGCAGAGAACGGAATGGTGCTAACGGCGGAGCCCGCAAAAATGTACTCCCCGCTGGCGTTGCGGGTGTTGGCGAGACCCACCATTTCCTGCAGGCGCTGCCGGACCTCTGCGTTTACAAACCGGCGGTCGTCCGCGCTGAGCGCACGATTTCGCCCCTGGAGCACCAATTCCCGCACGCGTTGTAAGGAGCTGCTGGCGCTGTCGATGGCCGTCTCCTGATCGGACAAACGCAAACTTGCGAGATTGGCGTTTCGATCAAATTGATCCAGCGACGAAATTCGCTCTCCGATGCTGAGGACTTGCGAGGCGGCCACCGGGTCTTCGGCTGCGGTGAACAATCGTTTACCGGACGCCACCTGCTGCTGATATTTATTCACATCAGCGCGCAGGTTGGTCATGCCAGTGAGCGAGCGGGCAAATTCGAGTGAAGTCGGAACTCTCATGGCTTATCTCCGTAGCGCATCAAGCAAGGCTTGAAACGCCTGGTTTGCCGCAGACACGATTTGGGCAGCGCCTTGATAGGCTTGCTGGTAGCGAACTAAATCGGCAGCTTCCTCATCGAGATTTACCCCGGCGACCTGATCGCGGGCGGCCTCGGCATTAGACAAAGTGACCTTTAGCGAATCGCGGCTGATTTCCGCCTGCTGCGTCAGCGATCCCACTTGCCCCAGCGTCTGGTTGTAGGCGTCCTGATAGGTCGCCGTGCTGCCATCCATAATGCCCTTCAGGCGCAAATTCAGCAGGGCCAATGCATTCGTGTTGTCACCCTTGGCATTGGTGTTAGACGTCACCTGAAAGGTATCTCCGGCCGCGGGCGTGCCGCTAATCTGCACGCGCCACCCGTTGATATCGATATTGCCGCCGTTGTTGAACGGAATCAGCGCGCCGGTACCGTTAACCTGATAGGTCGTCGGCGGCGTGTTGAAGACTAGCTGCACCGATGTCTGCAACGCGGCATCAGTGGAATCAAGGATTGTGGGGGCCGAGATCTTGGCGTTGCCGATATTGGCCAGCGTAGTCGTTGCCCGGACTGGACCGGCCAAGGCAAGTCGCGTGGGATCGGTGACCCGTACATCAATGCTCCGCCCGGCGTATTTGGTCGGCATGATGCGGTAGCTGTCGCCTGCCGCCGCTGTGCCCGAGGGCGTGAAGCTTAAGCCGTCTGCCGTAAACGCTGCGCCACCGGGGAAAGTCCGGGTCGCACCGGTATCCAGGCGCTCCAGGGTGTAGTTAGTCCCGTCGTAACTCAGCGAGTAGTCAGAGGTGGTTAAATTCGGCAAGTTGGCGGTGTCGATGGCCACTGCCATCGCGCCGCTGTTCGTCGCGCCGGCGTTCACTATCGGGCTGCCATAGTTAAACATCGCGGCGCCACGGGTGCCGCTCAAGTCGACGCCCGTTTGATGTTGCGCGTTATAGCTTTCCGAGAGCACTACCGCCAAGCGCCCTATCGCGTTGCGTGCTGGCTCCAGCACCTGATCCCGAAACTGCAGCACCCCGGCGAGTTCACCACCCGAGATGGAGTCTGTAATCACGCCGCTACCATTCGCTTTAATGACCGAGATCTCTTTGCGCGTGCCATCCAGCACGTTGGGCGTTACCTTGATTTGATTCGTCTGTTCGCTAGCCACCAACAATTGGCCATTGCCAATGAACACGTTTACCCCGCCATCCCCTTGCGGCGCGACGTTGATATTCACCAGCTCAGAAATATTTTTCAGCAGCACATCACGCTGGTCGAGCAGGTCGTTGGGCGCGCCGCCTGAAGCAATGCCGTAAGACTGCACAATTTGCTTGTTCAGGCCCGCCACTGCGGTGGCTAGCGTATTGAGCTTGTCGACCTTCGACGCCAGCTCGTCGTTAACGTTCTTGGCGATGGCGTTAAAGCGGTTGTGCAGGTCCTGAAAACGATCGGTGAGGTTATTGGCCGAGTTCAACAAGACCTGTCTGGCGGCGGTGGACGAAGGATCGTTCGCCGCATCCTGCAGTGAGTTGAAAAATTTCTGTACGGCGGGAGAGAACGTGCCGTCGCTCAACAAGCCATCCACCTGCGTTGATAAGTCCGCATACGTAGCAGCGCGGGCCTGACCCGAAGCGCTGAAGCGGACGTTGTCGGTAAGGAAATCGCTGGCGTTACGCGTAATGCTCGCAATGTCTACTCCCTTGCCCACAAAGCCAACGCCGATGTATTGCGGCGGGCGCTGGGAGAGTGTTACCCGTTGGCGGCTGTAGCCATCGGTATTGGCGTTCGCGATGTTGTGGCCGGCGGTAGATAGCAGGCGCTGGTTGGCGATCAGTGCCGAAGTGCCTATCGAAAAAAGCTCGGACATGGCGCTCTACTCCTTAGCCGCGAGAGTCACTGCCGGCGGCAGCAACCTGGTTATGAATCTGAAGAATTTTTTGTGCGTACTGCGGGTCGGTGGCGTAGCCCGCACGCTGCAGTTCCTGCACATAAGCGCGGGGATCTGCGGCTTTTTCCAAGGCGCGCTGGTAGCGCGGGTTCTGCGCGATGAAGTCGACGTAATCGTCGAAGGCCTGACCGACGCCGTTATAAGCACGGAAGCCCGCGCTGATCTTCACTTGACGACCCTGCATGTACTCCAGCGTCCGGCGCGTCACCGTATCGCCCTCCCAGGACGGGTCCGCTTTGATCGAGAAAAGATTGTGCGAGGACTGGCCATTGGGGCCCGTCATCACATGCTTGCCCCAGCCGGTTTCGAGCGCGGCTTGGGCAATGAGAATATCTGGCGTCGTTCCCAGCTTTGCCGCTGCCCGCGCCGCGGGCTCACGGATGCTGTCGGCAAAGCGCTGGCGCGCCCCATCCATGGCATCAACGGTAGAACTGTCGCCAACGTCACTCGCATTAGCGGTCGGCCACTTGGTGAGTTCCGGCAGATTGGCCGCCGCCGCAGCGCCAGCGACCGGCAGGCTTTCGATCGCAAAGCTGCGGCGAGCAGGCAACTGTGGCGCGCTTGACGCGGTGTCGCCGTCGCTGGTGTTGGGTAGCTGGCCGGCAAACTGCCGCCGCAGCATCGCTTCCATGCCCAGGCTGCCCTTGTCTGCCATGGACAAGGCCACCTGATCGTCAAACATCTCGTGATACATGCGGCTTTCGTTGTTATCGAACATGCCGTCCTGACCACCGGCTTCGCGCGCAGCCTTGAGCATCATCTGGATAAATAGCGCTTCAAACTCTCGGGCCACCTTCTTCATGGCGGCGTCCGGATCCTGCTTGGCATCAAGCCGCAACGCGCCGAAGCGGCTGAGGTCGGATTGACTAAGATTGGAAGTGGCGGTGGTCATGGTGCGCTCGACTGCTTGTTCGAGACAGACAATGCACGACCAGTGCCAAAGAGAGGACGGTTAAAACGCCGCTAAAAACAGAGGTTTTAGGCGGCCGAGACGGGTGCGCGGCAAACATCCGGGCGGCAACATTTGCCGCCTGCCGCTTTTGTTGCCGCCAGGCGGAGAGCCTTGCCGCCAGGATTCAGATAATGATGAGTTCCGCGCGCAGGGCTCCGGCCTGCTTCAAGGCTTCGAGAATCGCCACAAGGTCACCGGGCGCCGCCCCGACCTTATTCACCGCCTGCACGATGTCGTTGAGTGACACGCCGGGGTTAAACAGGAACATGCGGTTCTTTTCTTGCTTCACATCGATACTCGAGTTGGGCACGACCGCCGTCGTTCCGCCAGACAGCGCACCTGGCTGACTCACGATCGGCTGATTCGAAATAGAAACCGTAAGGCTGCCGTGCGTCACGGCTGCAGCGCTCACCTGGACCTTCTGGCCAATCACCACGGTGCCGGTGCGCGAATTCACGATGACTTTAGCGGGTGCCTCACCCGGGGCCATTTCGATGTTTTCCACCAGCGACATAAACGACGCCCGCTGTTCAACGTTGGCGGGCGACACCACGCGAATGGACGCACCGTCCAAGGCCTGGGCCGAACCTGCGCCCAGCACGCCGTCGATGGCGCGCGCCATGCGCGTTGCAGTCGTGAAATCCGGACTACGCAGATTAAGCGTCAAGGCCGCATCAGTCAGGAATGGCGTAACCACTTCGCGTTCCACCGTGGCGCCGTTAGGAATTCGCCCAACGCTAGGCACGTTAACCGTGATGCTCGAGCCATCTTTGGTCTGCGCGCCAAAACCACCTACCACCAGATTGCCCTGCGCCATCGCGTAGACGCTGCCGTCGGCGCCCTTCAGAGGCGTCATGATCAAGCTGCCACCGCGCAGGCTCTTGGCGTTACCCATCGATGACACGGTCACGTCGATGGTCGCGCCAGTTTTGGAAAACGGCGGCAAGGTCGCGTGAACCATCACGGCTGCGACGTTTTTAAGCTGCGGATTACCGGTTTCAGGCGTGGTAACGCCCATCTGCAGCAGCATGTTGCGCACGGTCTGAATGGTGAAAGGCGTTTGCGAGGTCTGGTCACCGGTGCCATCCAAGCCCACGACGAGGCCATAGCCCACAAGTTGGTTATCGCGGATGCCGGCGATGGCCGCGAGGTCCTTGATGCGCTCAGCCTGCGCGACGCTGGTCGCGAGCAAAGAGACGAGAAAGGTCAGACAAACAGCTGCGAATCTGGACATATGCGTACTCCGCCTCTCGCCTAGAAAGGAAAGATGGGGCTAATGAAGAAGCGTGAGAGCCAGCCCATTTTATTGGCATCGGACTCAGCGCCATCACCGTTATAAATAATGGTGGCGTCGGCCACCTTGCTCGACGGCACCACGTTATTGGCCGCCACATCCAGCGGCCGGACGATGCCGGAAATCTTCACGTATTCATTGCCGCTGTTCAGATTCAGTCGCTTCTCGCCGCGCACCAGCAGGTTGCCGTTGGGAAGGACGTCGGCAATCGTCACCGAGATGTCGCCGCTCAGGCTGTTGGTTTGGGCGGTGCCGCTTTTGCCTTTGAAGGCGGTGTTCGAGGCCAGTGAGGTCGCCAGCGTGTTGCCGGTGGCCACTTCAGCCAAAGGCAAGAGGCCGGGCAATGCAAACGCAGGGTTGGCACCCAGAATGGTCGGGTTGGTGATATCGGTTGCGTTGTTCTTGCTGATGTCGTTGCTCTGCGACTTCGATGCGTTGGTCGACTCCGTCAGGCGGATGGTCAAAATGTCGCCGATGCGTCTGGCGCGGCTGTCTTCAAACAACACCACGTCATAACCGGCCTGATAAATCGCCCCGGTGGCTGCCTGTCTGGCGTGTGGCACTTCGAGCGGGGCGGGCATACTCGCCGCGAAGGAAGGGTCGCGGACGGGATCGGACTTGCAGCCAGCGAGGCTGACCGCGACCAGCAACAGCGACGCCATGTGCGGAATCCTGTCGCGAACGCCGGCGGATTTGCGCTGTGTGTCGTGTTCCTGACGTCCATTCATCGGGCGTGTCTCTCGCTTCAGTTACGGTTAGAGCGTCTGGGTGACGAACTGCATCATTTCGTCGACCGTCTTAATCGCCTTCGAATTCATTTCGTAAGAGCGCTGCGTTTCAATCAGATTCACCAGTTCTTCCACTGGATTCACGTTAGAACCCTCGATACTGCCCTGCACGAGTGTCCCCAATCCGTTAAGACCAGGCGTGCCCTGCGTGGGGCTGCCGCTGGAAACCGTTTCCTTGTAGAGGTTTTCACCAATGGGCTGCAGGCCCTGCGGATTGATGAAATCCGAAATCAGCACCGAACCAATCTGCGTCGGCGCCGCGGCACCAGCAGCGAGAGCAGATACCGTGCCATCTGAGCCAATGGTCACACTCTGGGTGCCCGCCGGGATTGTGATCGAGGGGTCTAGCGTGTAGCCGGACGACGTCACCATCTGGCCCTGCGAGTTCAGCGAAAGCGTGCCGTCGCGGGTGTAAGAGGTAGATCCATCGGGCATCAGCACCGAGAAAAACCCGCGGCCCTGAATCGCCATATCCAGATTGTTGTCGGTCTGTTGAAGCGTTCCCTGCGTGAAAATCTTGCCCGTCGCAACGGTGCGAACGCCCAGACCGAGCATGAGGCCGGACGGCAGTTCGGTGCTCTGCGACGAATTGGCGCCAGGCTGATTCACCGTTTGATAAAGCAGATCTTCGAAGGCCGGACGCCCCTTCTTGAAGGCGGTCGTACTGACGTTGGCCAGATTGTTCGAGACCACCGACAGACGGGTCTGTTGGGCATCAAGACCACTACGAGCAATGTGAAGGGCAGTAGGCATCAGGGCTCTCCGGAGTTCGCTATATCAGGGCAGCGATTAAAGTCGCAGCAGACGTGCGCCATCGGCGTCGGTGGTCTGAGCGGTATTCATGGCTTTCACCGCCAGTTCGTACTGACGGGAGTTTTCAATCATGTTCATCATTTCGGCGACGGGATTCACGTTGCTGCCTTCCAGCGCACCGTTAAGCACACCGACGCTGGCGTCGGACTCGAGTGGCAAGCCGCTCTTCTGTCTGAACAGGCCGTCGGTACCTTTGATTAAATCGCTGACCGCGGGTTTGACGAGCTTGAGTCGATCAACCTGCGCAAGCGTGTTGGCTTCCTGCCCAATCGGCCGGATGGAAATGGTGCCGTCCTTGCCAAACAACACCGTGCTCGCCGGCGGCAGGACGATGGGACCACCGTTGCCCAGCACCGGGTCACCATGCGCGGTAAGCAACTGGCCCGCGGCATCAATATGGAGTTCGCCCGCTCGGGTGTAGGCCTCTTTGCCATCGGGGGTTTGAACGGCGAAGAACCCTTCGCCGTTAATCGCAACGTCGAGCTCATTACCGGTCTGCTGAATGGCGCCCGCCTGGAAATTGACACCGGGCCGCTCCGCCATGGAAAACACCCGCGTCGGCTCGCCTTCCCCGAACAAGGGCATGGCCCGGAAGGCTTCAAAGTCAGCCTTGAAGCCGGTGGTGTTGGCGTTCGCCAGATTGTTCGCGGCCTGCGCCTGCCCGTTCAGCGTCTGACGGGCGGCGTTCATGGCGAGAAAAATCATGCGGTCCATGGCAAATACTCCGGCTTAGTGGCTAGATTTCAGCGTATTAACGGATGTTGATAATGGCCTGATTGGCCTGATCTTCCGCCTGAATCACCTGCGTATTGGCCTGGAAATTCCGCTGCGCCACGATGAGCTTTACGAGCTGTTCGGAAAGGTCAATGTTGGAATCTTCCAGCGCCCCGGACTGAATAGTGCCGAGGCTGGCGGTGCTGGGGGCGCCCACCAATACCGCGCCGGCCTCAAACGTTTCTGCCCAGTTGTTTCTGCCCAGAGAGCGCAGGCCCTGAGGATTGGGAAAGTTAGCGAGCGCCACCTGGCCCTGAACCGACGACTGCCCGTTGGTGTAACGCGCGAACACCGTGCCGGTAGCATCAATGTCGACGGAGGCCAGTCGGCCGGTGGTATAGCCGTCCTGGGTCACCCGGTTGACGCCGAAAGGGGCACCGTACTGCGTCATCTCGGTCACGTTGAGACTGAGCGTGATCGGCGAGCCACCGCCGGCAGGCGTGAAATCCGGAATGGTGACAAGCCCGGTTGCGGGCGACGCCAGCGCGCCGGCGCTGTTGAAGGTCAACGGATTGGAAACGGTGAGCGGGGCGCCGGTGGCGTCGACGGTGCCACCTACCGAGGTGCCGTCCACGTAGGAATGAAGATTCCAGGCGCCGTCGCCGGTTTTCACAAAATAGAGCTGCAGCAAATGCGAGCCACCCAGCGAGTCGTACACGGTGGTCGCGGTGGTGCTGTTGAAGCTTGAATTATTCGCAGGGTCAAACACCCCGATCGTCGGCACCGTCTCCTGCGAATCCAGGTTGGCGCCGAAGTTGACCAGGGACGTTGCCTTGGGCGACGTGTTCGCGGTGGAGATCCGCAACGACCCCAGTGTTCCGTTAATCGCCCCGGTGCTATCCGCTCCAAAAGCTTTCAGCTTCTGACTATTGGAATTAACAACGAAGCCGTCCCGGTCAATGCCGAAAGCGCCGTCGCGGGAGTACAGCTGCGAGCCGTTGTCGTCGACGACAAAAAAGCCGTTGCCGCTGATAGCGAGGTCGAGATTATTGTCGGTGAAGGTGATGTTGCCCTGCGTGAACTGCTGCGCTACCCGGGAGGTGTTTACGCCCTGCCCCGTCGCGTTGCTCGACACGCCGGTGCTGGAACTGGCGAACACGTCGGAGAACTCGGTGCGGGACTGCTTGAAACCCGTGGTATTGGCGTTGGCGACGTTGTTGCCAATGGTGGAGAGGTCGGCAGTGGCGCTGCGGATACCGCTGATGGCTGTACGGAATGACATTTTTCTTGCTCCTGAATTAGTGGGATGAAGGTCGCTTAAAACACGCGACGAACGGCATCCATACTCAACGAACCGTAATCGGCGAGATTCAGGGTGGGGCTGCCACCGTTCCTCGCCAAAGACACGCTTTCCACAGGCACGCGAACCAGCGCGGTCGCGGCCTCCAACTTGTTATCCACCATGGCGTCGACCTTCAGGCTGTACTTGCCCGCCGGAAGCCGCGCGCCCTGCGCATCAAGGCCATCCCAACCCATTTCGTGGATGCCGGCATCGGTCTTACCGAGCGACAGCGTGCGCACGACCTGGCCAGTGGCGTCGGCAATCGAGACTTTGACCTGACTGGCGGGCTTGGTGAGTTCAACGCCAAACGCCGCGTTGGCGCCGTCAGACAATTTGAGTTTGTTGTTTTCCATCAGCACGTCGCGGCCCACCATCGTGGAAGCCTGCAAGGCCTGATTGGACTGCAGGGACGTTGCCAACGAGGCGAAGGATTTCTGCAGGTCGCCAATGCCGCTGACCGTGCCGAACTGCGCCATCTGGGTCAGCATCTGCGAGGAATCCATCGGTTTGCTCGGATCCTGATTTTTCATCTGCGTGATCATCAGTTTCAGAAAGTCATCCTGACCGAGCGCCTTGGCGTCTTTTTTGGCATCTGCCTGTAAACGAGCGCTGCTCAGCGCATCAATGCCCGGCGAAGATCCTTTAATTGTGTTCGACATCGCTATTCCCCTTACTGCTGGCCGATCGCGAGCGTGCGCGTCAGCATCTGCTTGGAAGCTTCCATAATTTCAACGTTGGTCTGATAGCTACGCGAAGCGGCAATCATGTTCGCCATCTCTTCAACGGTGTTCACGTTGGGCTTGAAGACGTAGCCCTGTTCGTCGGCCATCGGATTGCCCGGCTCATAGTCCCGCTGCAGCGGCGCCTGACTTTCGACAATACCGGACACTTGCACCCCCACCGCAGACTCGCTCGCGTCGTCCGCGAAGCCATCCAGCATGGGTTCGAACACCGGCTGGCGCGCACGGTAGGTTTTTTCAAGGCTGCTCGCGGAGCTGTTAGCGTTCGCCAGATTGCTGGCGGTGGTGTTGAGACGCAGGGTTTGCGCAGCGAGCGCAGATCCGGCGACGTTCATCACAGAAAAGAGCGACATGATTAATCTCCTCTCACGGCGCGGAGCAAGCCGCTCAAGCTACCGTCGATAAAGCGCATGGTGGCTTGGTAATGCAGGGCGTTATCAACGAAACGCGAACGCTCGCCCTGCACGTCGACTGAGTTCTGGTCCAGAGACGCCTGGGTTGGTGTGCGATATTCAAGGGCCGCACCACCCAGCGAAGGCTCACCCAGCGGCATGTGCCCGCTTGCGGTCTGCGCCAGCGCCATGCCGTCGCCTTTAGCGTTCATGGCGCTTTCGAGCGCGGCATTGAAGTCGAAATCGCGAGCCTGAAAGCCCGGGGTTTCAGCGTTGGCCAAATTGCTGGAGATCAGCTCAGCCCGGCGTGCGCGCAGGATGGCGGCTTGGGGATGAATGCCTAGCGCGGTGTCGAAGTTGATCATCGGAAGCAATTCCATGGACAGTTGGTCGCTCTAATGCGAACGCCGTGCCAACCAGCGGATAGTTCATAAAATATTGTTTTATTGAAGTTTTTTTATCGATCTCCGCCTGCTTGGCGGCGGCAAGCGGCAAGCGACTGCCGATCGAGCGGCAAGCGCGGCAACGGGCACGCGGCAAGCGCCGCCTAGTTTGCCGCCCGGTAAACGACGTGGTCTTCGATAACCAGCGGAGAGAGTTCGGGAAAACTCCGGGGCAGACGCTCAACAGCCCCCAGCAGCAAATAGCCGCCCGGTGCCAAAGCTGAGAGGACGCGCTCCAGCACCACACGCTGAACGTCCTCGTTCATGTAAATCAGCACATTGCGCAGGAAGATCACATCGAACGTGCCGAGTGCTTCAGGCCTGTCCAGCAGGTTGTGGACGAGAAAGCGGGTCCGGCTGCGCACTGCCTGGTCCAACTCGAAGCCAGCCGGGACCTGATGGAAGAATTGTTGCCGATGTCGTTGCGCGAGTCCCCTCAGGCCACCAGGCGCGACAAATCTGGCCCGCCTTGCCGCATCGATAGAAAGCGCGGCGACATCTGTCCCGACGATTTCGTCTTGCACGGATGCCAGCGTCGGATGGCGGGCTCTGAACTCTGCCACCACCATGGCCATGGAGTAGGCCTCCTGTCCGGTCGAACAGGCAGCAGACCAGAACCGGAGGCGTTGCCGACTTTCAATCAAGGTGGGGATCAAATGGCGAGCCAGCAGCTCGAAGGGATAGCCGTCGCGAAACCACAGCGTTTCGTGGGTCGACATTGCCTCAATGACGGCTGCTTCGAGTGCCTCATCCGGGGCACGCGATAAACGCTGCACCAGCGTCTGAAGGTCGGGCAAATCGAATTCAACCAGCACGGGGGTCAGACGCGCCTGTACCAGATAGGCCCTGTCAGGCCCCAGCGTTAGTCCGATGCGGGACTCAAGCCAGGCGCAGAGCAAAGGGTAAGCCTTATGCATCCATTCTTCCGACAAGGCAGACAGGCACTGGACCGATGTCTGATCAGGTGTCAGTCATCCATGACATTTACCCCGAACATGCGGGGCGAGTCCGTCAGGGAATTTTTAGTTGACCACAGACATTACAAGTGCGGCCAAGTCATCGGGGTCAAACTTCGCTACCAGCTTGTTGGCGCCGACCGAGTTCGCCATCGAGTCGTTGAAGCTGCCGCTCAAGGAGGTATGCAAGCACACATAGAGCTCTTTCAGATTGGGATCTGCCTTGAGCGTCTTGGTGAGCGTATAACCGTCCATCTGCGGCATCTCGATATCTGACAAAAGCATGGCGAAGCGTTTTGTTATCGGGCCTTGCTCGGCATAACCGCGGAGCTTTTCAAGCGCTTCCAAGCCGTTTTCAGCAAGTTCATATTCGATACCGAGCTGGTCCATCACTCGCGTCATAGACTTACGCGCCACCGCGGAGTCATCGGCAATAAAGATTCGGCGCGGCACATCAGGATTGGGGACATTCAGGGCGAGCGTTTCGTCGGATACTTCAAAATCCATGCCCACGATTTCCGCCAGCACCCGCTCTACATCCAGAATTTCGACTAACTGGTTATCCAGCGTGGTCACCGCGGTCAGGTAGTTCGCACTCCCGATGCCGGGCGGCGGTGGCTTGATGTCATCCCAGCGGAGGTTGACGATTCTGACTACCTGCTGCACCAGATAGCCCTGAACATGTCCCGAGTATTCGGTCACGATGACGAATTCGTCAGGAGAGCCCTTGCTGGCGCCATGGCCTAGCACCGCCGCCAAATCGATAACGGTGATAGTTTGACCGCGCGCGTGAAAAACGCCGCGCATTTGAAAATGAGAATGTGGAATTGGGCGCAAAACCGGGCATTTGAGAACTTCACGCACCTTGAATACGTTGATGCCGAAGACTTGCTCGCTTTGCAATTTGAAAAGCAGCAGTTCAAGCCGGTTACGGCCGGCCAACCGGGTCAGGCGATCGACCCTATCGATAATCGACATCACGCTCTCCGCGTTGCATTCAGTGCCAAGTCATATCGCCACTCGGATGGAAACCTTGAGAGAGCTCATGGCACAACGATTGCTCAGGTGGTTCTATCTGTTGCAGGAGCGTCTTATGTCGTACGCCTTTACGCGGCTTGTTGGTCTTGGAGTTTTGAGCTGTGCACTTACCGCGCCCTGCACCGCCGCCGCCTTCTATCCGCTCGCCGACATTCGCGTTGCTGTGGCAGATTTTCTGCAAAGCCAAACTCAAAACTCGGCTCAGAAAGTCCAAATTGAAGTGGGGCAACTGGATGCCCGCCTGCGTCTTGCACCTTGCGTTCAACCGCTTTCGCTTACTTTGCCGCCCGGCGCGCGCTTGCAAGGGATGACGTCTGTGTCGGTCAAATGCGAAGCCCCAAGCCCGTGGAGCTTGTTCGTTCCGGCGACTATTCGCCGGGAGTTTGGCGTTCTGGTGGCGAAGCAAAACATTCCTCGCGGCAAAATCCTGACGGAATCAGATCTCAAACTGGAAGTGCAAGTGCTCACCAATATGCCGCCGGGCGCGATTGCTGAGGTTTCTTCCGCAGTCGGACAGGTTGTATTACGGGCGATATCGGCGGGTGCACCCGTTAACCAGAGCGCTCTGAAGGCGCGCGAAACTGTGCGGCGCGGCCAGACAGTGACGCTGTCGCTGGATTCAGGTCCTATCGCGATCGCGGTGAGCGGCACCGCATTGCAAGGGGGCGCGGTGGGTGAGCGCATTTCCGTTCGTAACAACAATTCGAAGCGGGTTGTAGAGGGCGTTATTCAGGACTCAGGGGTCGTCGTTGTCGACGGCGGATACAGCGGCGAATGACGCAGGCTACAGCGATGTGACCGCAGTTCTGAGACTGCTGTCATGTTTCGCGATAAGTGCTTAAAGTGGAAGCAAGGGCTTGCCGCTAAGCAGGCCATCCCGGAAGGAGAACACCGCCATGGTTTCAGACGTAAAGAACAGCACATCCTCCTCAATCATCACGGCGATGGACCAGCGCATGGTCAAGCTGGAGAAATCACCCGCCGTTAGCGCCACCGAACAGGGCGGCACCGGTGAGACCTTGAAATTGACCGATCTGGCCTCTCGCTTGCGCGACCTGACGCAGTCCGTCGCCGACGTGCCGATGGTTGATAAGCAACGGGTTGACCAGTTTCAACAGGCCGTTAATGACGGTAGCTACCGCGTTGATGCCAAGCAGGTTGCCGAAAAGCTCTATGGCTTTGAGTCCATGATGACCGGCGCACCCGGTCGTTCCTGAAGCTCCCTCAATGACCGAGGCCGAGGCTCGCCAGACGCTGATCTCCGCACTCACCGACTTTGAGCGCGTTCTGAGTGAAGAATACAGCGCGCTACTGCACAAGGATGCGGAGCTTCTCGAGCGTAGCGTCGCTGAAAAGGAACGGTTGACCACGCTCATTAATGACGCCTCGCGCGATTGCGACCTCTCCTCGGAAGCACGAGCGGCCAGTGGCGACGCGCAGTCGCAATGGCGGCAAATTGAGA
Organism: Klebsiella pneumoniae; assembly: GCA_945876945.1. Classification (GTDB taxonomy): domain Bacteria; phylum Pseudomonadota; class Gammaproteobacteria. The sequence continues at coordinate 3,700 of CAMCQE010000019.1, read as the reverse complement.
CCTTGCTGCAACGCTGCGAACTGGCCAACCGAAAGAACGGCGCCGCCGTAAAATCCAGCAAAAACCTCGTTTCTTCTCTACTTGACGTGCTCAGTGGCCGACCGCCACGCGAGCGGCTCTATGATGCTCGCGGCCTAACGGGAGGCGGTGGGTCCTCTTCACGTCCCCGGGAGCGAGTCTGAGTCAACCAGACGGCGTCGGTCCCATGTCTTTCTTCAATCTTTTCGGTCGACGTCCTGTCGACAAAGCCGAATCATCGCCTCATCAAGAAGCTGCGTCCGTCCACACCGTAGCCGCCACCGCGGGTCTAGGCTCTGTTGAGCCGGAAATTTATGTGGTGTTGAAGAAGGCATTGCAATACCACTGCCCGCTTACGATTCATCTCGCGAACCGTCCGGAACCCTATACCAGCGCAATTCTGGAAATCTCGGCTGAACAGCGTCTGCTCGTCATCGACGACCTCACCCCAAACACTGCACCTGCCGAACTTGCGCTCGGCCTCTCGCTGAACATACGAGCGATTGTCGAAGGCGTAGAGCTTCGCTTCTCGACTAAGGTCACCCAGATCGGCGCGCAAAAAGGCCTGCGGTGCTACAGCGTGGAATTCCCCACTTATGTCAGCTACGAACAGAGGCGGCGGCAATATCGGGTGGCTGTGCCACTGACTCAGGCCATCGAAGTCCATTTTGTCCTGCCCGATGACCGTTTTCTGGCTGGAGACTTGAAAGATCTTTCCGTCGGTGGGCTGTGCGCCCGAATTCGTGAGGGTCGTCTGGAACCCGCGCTTGATTCGCATCACCTCGCCAGCTGCCGCGTGCTGTTACCGAACCAGCAATCCATCGTCACGGATGTCGAGCTGCTTGATTTTGATGCCCCTGAACGGCCTCGCGTGCCGCGACTGCGTGCCCGATTTGTCGATATTTCGCCGACTGCAGCGCGGCGAGTCGCGCAGCTGTGCGCAGAAATTGAGCGCATGCAAAGACAATTTCGCTAAGTTTCGTTCGCGCTCATCAAGGGCAGTGGCGAGAGTCGCGCAATCCTTGAAGAAAAATTGTTGTAATCGCGTTCGCTATCAATGTCGTGGCGCGTCGGCAGTTGATGAACACGAAGGCCTGCCCCCATGGCCCGCGCTTCAGTGAGCCTGGCTACTTCAGCGCAGCCCCAGACCATCGCATTAAACAGCTGGGGCTGAGCCGATTTCATCCCCAGCAACCAATATCCTCCGTCGGCCGCTGGACCAATGACGATCTCGTCTCGCGCGACCAGACAAGTCGCCGCGTCGAGCAAATCACTGGTTTCTGCATCGACGATATCGCTGCCCATCAATATCGCTGCGGGTGCATCAGACAGCGCGCGCTCAAATGCTGCCAGCATGCGCGCGCCGAGTTCATCGCCTATTTGGGGAACCACGAGAAACCCAGCGGCCTCCGGCAAACGCTCAAAGTACGTCATCGCAGCCGTGTCTGCGGCCGCGATAAATTTCGGTCCCGTCCAGTCCGCAGCCAGCGCAATCGCACGCCCCAACAGTCGCGCATAAATCTCGGCCGCAGCGTGGTCTCCAATGGATGTCGCCAGACGCGATTTCACTCGACCGGGCTGCGGCGCCCGCGCGAAAACAATCAACGCCGTCTCCTGCACCAGACTCATCGGATCTGCCGGTACCAGGCAGCAAGCCGGCGCGGTGAAACGCCGAGCGCGTACGCCAATCGCAGGCCCCACATTGTGAGGATGGTGGCAACAATGCCGTTCTGCTCCCAGCGTCTCGCGGAGGTTTCTACGCGCAGTGGAAGGCAGTCCGGCCAGACGCGACGACGCAGACGGGCCGACAAGGCGACGTCCTCCATTAGCTCGATATCGGGATAGGCACCGACGTCGTCGAATAAGGCGCGAGAGACGAAAATGGCTTGGTCGCCGGTCGCAATGCCGGTAATTCGAGAGCGACAGTTCATCATGCGCTCAACCACTCTCAGCAAGGGCGCTGGGCCACCAAGCCTGACGTCGAATCGCCCCCAGAAGCGCTGCCGACCTTGCGACAGCTCACGCAGCGTATTCAGCGCGGCGCTTGGCAGTGCCGTATCGGCATGCAGGAACAGCAGTAGCGGCGCCAGACTTTCGCGCGCACCGGCATTCATCTGCCGCGCTCTGCCGCTTGAAGAGTTCACGACGCGATCACACAAGCGCTGCGCTAGTGCCGCGCTCTGGTCGACGCTGCCGCCATCGATCACCACCAGCTCGCATCCGGCCTCTCGCCAGGGCTGCAGGTGAGCAAGAAACTGCTGGATGCCATTCGCCTCGTTTAACACGGGGACGATAATGCTGAGCCAGGGCGCGTGAGAGTCCAGGCTCATGCGGCGGATAGCGCGCCCCCGCAGCTACTGCCGTTGCCGGCGGTGCAGCCGTAGCAGTGGCTATCGACTGCGATGGGGCGCCCCACGCTGGCCTTCGCCAGCAGCTCCGACAAATGCACCCGAGCCTCCCCGCCCAGCGGCAGACCCAGCATCTGGTTGAAGTCGCAGTCGTACGCGTAACCCTGCCAATCAACGCTCATGAGGCTGCGGCACATCACGGCCGACAGGTTTTCCGCCCGATGGTTGTCCACCAGCAGATTGAGATAGTCGACATAGCGCCCGTCGCGCTCGAGCGCGTGCCGGAAGCGCGCAATCGGCATATTGGCGAGCGTCAGCAGGTGGTTGAAACGAATCCCGTAGTCTGCGAACAGGCGTTCGCGATAAGTCGCTTCCAACGCCGCCTGCGCGGGCGGCAAATGTGCGCCGACCGGGTTGTAGACCAGATCGAGGACCAAGCCGCTGCCCTCGGCCGCGTAGCCCAGCGCGTTAAGCGCTTTGATGCCTCGAATGCTCGCGTCAAACACGCCCTTGCCGCGCTGTTGCTCTACGTTCTCCGGCCCGTAGCACGGCAAAGAGGCCACCACCCGACAGCCCTCTGCGGCGAGAAACTGCGCGAGGTCGGCTTGTCCCGGCTCTTCGAGAATCGTGAGGTTGCAGCGATCGATAGCCGCGATACCGGCCCGTCTCGCGCCGCGCACCAACTGCCGGAACACGGGGTTCAACTCAGGCGCGCCGCCCGTGAGATCGAGCGTTTTAACCGACGACGCGATGGCAAATTGCAGCGCCAAGTCGGCGACTTCGGCGGACATGGCTTCAGTGCGTAGCGGACCCGCTTCCACGTGGCAGTGCGCGCAGGCCTGATTGCAGCGATACCCCAGATTGAGCTGCAGGGTCTCAAGCCTGCCGCGAGTTAGCGCGGGAAATGGCGGAACCGTTTGGGAACCGGGCTGGGGCGAAGCGTTCATTGCGGTAACTCCTAAAGCATGCGGCCGATGATTGCAGCCCGGTTTACCTGACGCAACGAATTTGCCCAGCGGGCTGGCGCTAGGCGGATGCGCCCGCTAAACTCCTCGCCCTCACCTTGGGGCTGTAGCTCAGCTGGGAGAGCGCTGCGTTCGCAATGCAGAGGCCAGGGGTTCGATCCCCCTCAGCTCCACCAATTTCAAAACCCCAACGGGTCTCCGTTGGGGTTTTGAAATCGCCCGTATGCTCAGACTTCGGCGCCTGGCCATCCTCATCGGGGTGAGACCGGCCCTCGCGAACTCCGCAGGCTCCCGCAAATACGCGGCAGCGGCAGTTCAGCGTTGGCGTTAAACGGACTCTTTAGTCACGAACGACCCCAAAGGGAGGCT
>CAMCQE010000018.1 GCA_945876945.1 Klebsiella pneumoniae | reverse complement strand
GCCTGCTCGGCGGGATGCTGTAGCGGCAGTCGAATTTCGGCACCGCGCGAGGCGCCCACCACGTAGGCGGCCAGCGCTTCCAAATCGGACTTGCGCTCGCCGTCGCCAAAGCGCGTTTTCAGCAGCGCGTCGCGCGGGAATCCCTGCAGTTCGGTCATGCAGCTGAGCAGTCGCGATTCGAGATCTTCCACGCGCGCGGTGTCGGCAAACCAGCGGGGCATCTGGGCGTAGGCGCCCTTCACCACGCCGGGCCCAAGCCCGAGATCGCAGCCGGCGAGGCTGGCGTGATGCGGCCCGCGCGCGGTCTGCCATAGCTGTTCGCCGCGCGCTTCCCACAGCGCGGCCGGATTATCGTCGCCAAACATTTCACGGTACTCGCGGAGCGCGTCGTCGCTCGCGGCGGCGGCCAGGGCAAGGCTTCCCAACAGCAGCGCGCCCAGACCGCGCAGGCGCTTAGCGAATAGTGGCTGCATCGCTGCGCGACTCGCCGGCCGTGTCGGTCCAGGTGAGCGTAATTTTGTCGCCGATGCGCGCGCCCTTGAAGCGAAAGGCGAGATAGGGATTGCGCGCAATCGACGCGCCCCACTCCGCCCGAAACACTTCCCGACCGCCGCAGGTGGCGGTGAGGGTTTCGATGTAATGCGCCGGCACGAGGTTGCCGTCGGCGTCCTTGCGCTGGCCGGTTTCCATCACATGGGCGATGAGCGCCTTGACCTCCACCGTCTCGCCTTTCAGCACCGCACGAATGAGCATGGGATCAGGCATCAACGCGCTCCATGAAAGTTAACCGCCGCAACCGCCAAGGGTGACCTTGACGAGGCGCGTGGTGTAGAAGTTGCCGCTGTCGGTAAGGGCGATGGCGTGGAGGCGCGAGGTTTCGGCCATCTTCACCCGCGTGGCGAAGAAGGGCTCGGTGCCGGCGGGAAACTCGAAACGCGCGGAGAGCACGTGCGGATTTTTTTCCACCAGCAGCAGCATGGCGCGGGTGTTGGGCAACCGGCTTTCGACTTCCACCGGCACCACCGCGCCGTTCTCGGCAATCTCCGGGGCCTTGAAGAGAATCTCTGCGGTGTCCTGCGGCGGCGACAGACCGAGGGCTTGCAGCGCAGCGTCGATCCCAGTGGCGTCGAACGCCGGCCGGCGGTCGGCGGCGAGCACCCAACGCGGCGCGAGCAAGGTCAGCATCGACACACTGGCCTGCACAGCGGTCACCATAAAATTTCTGCGCGAGAGGGGCATCCAGATTCCTCCGCACGCCGCAGCTGAGCTGCGGCGTGGGTTTGAGCAGCGCCTAGCTGAAGGTCTCCAGCGTGCCATCGAGCGCCATCAGGCCGGTCATCGAGGACAGCGCGGGGAAGCGCTCGGTGAGTGCCTTGCGGCACTGGGCCAGCGCGTTCTGATGGGTGGCGGTTTCGGTGGCGCGGGCCTTCACTGCCGCTTCGGCATTGGCGATCTTGGCCGCGCCGCAATCGCGATGATTGATGTTGCAGCCTACGCCGTGCACCAGCGATTGATTGGAACGCATCGGGCTCTCTCCTGAACGAAAAAATCTGTGCAAAAGGCCACGCTGGCGCGCTGGCGATTGGGTAGGCGCTCGGGCCACCCCGCGAAGCCTGCTGGAGGTTAGCAGTTAATGCCGACGAGGCAATTGCAAAACCCGGATCGGGCGCCCGTCTCGCCAGCGCAGGACGCCCCGTTATACTCGCAGCCCCTACACCGCAGGAACTCGCCATGACCGACGCTACCGATTACACGCCGCCCAAAGTCTGGACCTGGGATTCCGAGTCCGGCGGCACCTGGGCCAAGATCAATCGCCCCATTGCGGGCGCCACGCATGAGAAAGTACTGCCCCGTGGCCAGCATCCGCTACAGCTGTATTCGCTGGGCACGCCGAACGGCGCCAAAGTCACCATCATGCTGGAAGAGCTGCTGGCGCTGGGCCACAGCGGCGCCGAATACGACGCCTTCCTGATTGATATCAGCAAGGGCGACCAGTTCGGCAGCGACTTTGTGGCGATCAATCCCAACTCGAAAATTCCGGCCCTGCTCGACTGCAGCACCACGCCGCCGACGCGGGTGTTTGAGTCCGCCGCGATCGTGATGTACCTCGCCGAAAAGTTTGACGCCCTGCTGCCCAAGTCTGGCGCGGCCCGCGCCGAGTGTTTGTCCTGGCTGTTCTGGCAGATGGGCAGCGCGCCCTATCTGGGCGGCGGTTTTGGTCACTTCTACAGCTACGCGCCGACCAAGATGGAGTACTGCATCAATCGCTTCACCATGGAAGTGAAGCGTCAGCTCGATGTGCTGGACCGCAACCTCGCGGAGCGCCGCTACCTCATTGGCGACGAGTACACCATTGCCGACATCGCGGTCTTCCCCTGGTATGGCGTGCTGATCACCGGCGACCTCTACAACGCGCAGGAATTTCTGGACGTCCGCTCCTACCAAAACGTGCTGCGCTGGGCCCAGGACATCGGCGCGCGCCCGGCCGTTAAGCGCGGCAAGCGGGTGAACAAGACCTGGGGCCCGGAAGACCAGCAGCTCGCCGAGCGTCACGACGCCAGCGATTTTGACCGCCCGGCCACCACCTGAAAGCGCCTTGCCATGACCGACACCGCGCCCGTCCTGTTCGAAGAACTGCCCACCGCCGGGGGCCTGCGCCTCGGCGTGGCGCGGTTGAACGCCGAGAAATCTCTTAACTCGCTGACCGTTGCCATGGTGGATCTGCTGTGGCCGCAGCTGCAGGCCTGGGCCCGAGATCCGGGCATCGCGCTGGTGCTGCTGGAAGGCGCCGGCGAGCGTGCGTTCTGCGCCGGGGCAGATCTGACCGAGCTGCACGCCGCCTGCCTCGCGCATCACGCCAGCGCCGAGCGCGACGACATTCGCGCCAACGCCTACGCGCTCGATTTCTTTTCGCGCGAATACCGCCTCGACTACTTCCTGCATCACTATCCAAAGCCGCTGCTGTGCTGGGGTCACGGGGTGGTGATGGGCGGTGGCATGGGCCTGATGGCCGGCTGCAGTCATCGCGTGGTGACCGACAAGCTCCGGCTGGCGATGCCGGAAATCAACATCGGTCTGTTTCCGGATGTGGGCGGCAGCTGGTTTCTGGCGCGTGCGCCGGGTAAGACCGGGATTTTTCTCGCGCTTACCGCCGCGCAGTTAAACGCGCCGGACGCCATCTTTGCCGGCCTGGCCGACATCGAGATTGCGCACGCGAATAAACCCGCAGTGCTGGCGGCCCTGCAAGCCGCGCCCTGGCAGGCCGACGCCGCGCGCAACCACACGAGGCTCACGCAACTGCTAAACGGCTTCGCCACCCCCAGCGCGCCAGGCCCGCTGCGCGAGCACTTCGATTTGATCAACACGGCCTGCAGCCACCACGACGCCGCCGACATCGTCGCCGCCATCGGCGCGCTGGCCGCGCGCAACGAGTGGTTTGCGCGCGGCGCCGCCACGCTCAAGGCCGGCTCGCCCAGCACCGCGGTGCTGTCGATTGCCTTGCAGCGGCGTCTGCAACGCGCGTCGCTGGCCGAGGTCTTCCGCGCCGAACTGGTCGCCGCCCTCACCTGCGCCGCGCGTCCGGATTTGGCCGAGGGGATCCGCGCCCTGCTGATCGACAAGGACAAGCAGCCCCGTTGGCAGCCGGCCAGCGTGGGTGAGGTCGCCGACGACTGGGTCGACGGCTACTTCGCCAGTCCCTGGTCGGCGGCCACGCATCCGCTGGCCGATCTGGGCGCGCAAGCCTGAATCCGTAACCGCATCCACTCTTTCAAAGGTTCACGCTCATGAAAATCAAAGCCGCCGTTTTTCGCCAAATCAATCAGGACCTGTCGCTGGAGGATATTGATGTGGCCGATCCGGGCCCGGAAGAAGTGCTGGTCAAAACCATGGCCTGCGGCGTCTGCCACAGCGACCTCCACGTCGTGCATGGCGGGGTGGCCTCTCCCACTCCGGCGGTGCTCGGGCACGAACCCGCCGGCATCGTGGTCGCGGTGGGCGCAGCAGTGCGTAACGTTGCCGTTGGCGACCACGTCATCGCCTGCACTTCGCTGTTCTGCGGCGCCTGCGCCCAGTGCGTGCAGGGCCGCACCCATCTGTGCGTAGACCGCGGCGCGAGCCAGCGCCCGGCAGACGGCACGCCGCGCCTGTCGCAGGGCGGCAGCATGGTGCATGCGTTTGTCGATCTGGGCGGCTTTGCCGAAGCCATGCTGTTGCATCACCGCGCGGTGGTGAAAATCGACAAGGACATTCCGTTTGACCGCGCGGCGCTGGTGGGTTGCGCGGTGACGACCGGCGTCGGTGCGGCGTTGAACACCGCGCAGGTCGTGCCGGGTTCGAGCGTGGTGGTGTTTGGCGCCGGGGGCGTTGGGATCTCGGTGATTCAGGGCGCGCGCATTGCCGGCGCGCGGCAAATCATCGCGGTGGATCTGATGAACCAAAAGCTGGAGAACGCCCGCCGCTTTGGCGCCACCGACGTCATCAATCCGGAAGGGCTGGATGTGGTGAAAACCATCAAGAAAATGACCAAGGGCGGCGCCGACTATGCCTTTGAAGCGGTGGGGGTGCCGAAACTCCTCGAGCAGGCGTTTTATTGTTTGGCGCCGCGCGGCACGGCGATTCTGGTGGGGGCGATCCCGGCGGGCCAGACGGTGAACCTGAATCCGGGGCATTTCTTTCAGGAGAAACGCATCATGGGCTGCATGATGGGCTCGAACCGCTTCACGCTGGACGCGCCGCGCTATCTCGATTTCTACCGTCAGGGACGGCTCGATCTCGACGGCATGGTGACCCGTCACGAGAAACTGGAAAACATCAGCGAAGCCTTCCGCGCCATGACCGCGGGCGAAGTAACCCGCACGGTGCTGACCTTCGACTAGGTCGGCGCGGAAACTGAAACGCCGGCGTGCTTGCACAGCGCCGGCGTTTGTCTCCTATGGGCAAGGGCGTTTCACGCCTTGCCCGTTACCGCAAAGGCCCATTGCGGGCCCCGCCTTACTGCATCACAAAGCCCGGATAGCCTTCACGCGCCAGGTCTTCGCACTTCTGGCGGTAGTTACCCACGCCGCCGATGTACGACAGCAGACGCCGCGGCTTGCCGTCGACGTTCGAGCCCATGTACCAGGAGTCGGTCTTGGTGACGAGGGTCGCGTTGGCGATTTCGTCGTGATGCTTCACCCACTCGTCTTCCAGCGCCGCACTGGCTTCAATCGCCGCCGCGCCGCTGCTGCGCAGATGCATGAGGCAGCCGGTGATCCACTCGGTCTGCTGCTGCAGGCAGGTGGTCATATTGCACAGCGCGGCCGAGGGCGCGAGCGGCGCCCCGGTGGTAAACAGATTGGGATAACCGTGCACCTGCAGGCCGAGCGTGGTGCGAATTTCGCGGTTCCAGTCGTCCTTCAGCGAACGGCCACCGCGACCGCGAATGTCGATGCGGGTGAGCGCGCCGGAGCCGGCGTCGAAACCAGTCGCCAGGATGAGGATGTCGAGTTCGTACTCGGTGCCATCGGCCAGCTTGATGCCTTTCGGCGTGACTTCCTTGATGGGGTTGGCCTTCACGCTGACCAGCTCAACGTTGGGCTGGTGGTAGACCTCGAGGTAATTGCTTTCGAGCGGCACGCGGTGCGTGCCAAAGCCGTAGTCGGAGGGAATGAGCAGTTCGCACAGACGCGGGTCTTTCAGGCGCTCGCGCATTTTTTCGCGCACGAATTCCGAAACCTCGTCGCTCACGGCAGACTCGAAGAAGAGCTCGGAGCAGGTGGCGAGCCATAGCTTGAGCGAACCGTCTTTCCAGTTGGCTTCCAGAATCTCGCGGCGACGGGCCGGCGACAGCTCGGACCACGGACCGTTTTCGAAGTCGTATTCGAAGCCGGAGAAGGTGCGCGGCAGCAGCTCGCGCAGTTCTGCAAAGCGCTCTTTATAGGCAGCCGCTTCGGCCGGTCCGTAGCTCGGGTTGTTCATTGGGGTGATGTATTGCGGGGTGCGGACGAACACTTTCATTTCGCCGACCGTGGGCGCGATGGTCTGGATGACCTGAATGCCCGTCGCGCCGTTGCCCACCACGCCAACGCGCTTGCCGGCGAAGTCGATTTGTTCCTTCGGCCAGCGCGAGGTGTGGAAAATGCGGCCTTTGAAGGTTTCCTGACCCGGGAACACGTTCGCCAGCGGCGCCGACAGCATGCCGGTGCAGGAAATGAGGAACTGGGTGTCGAAGGTCTCGCCGGTGTCGGTGGTGACGGTCCAGCGTTGGGTGGATTCGTCGAAGTGCGCCGACTTCACGGTGGTGCTGAAGTGGATGTCCTTGCGCAGGTCGAGGCGGTCGGCGATGTAGTTCATCCAGCGTTCGATTTCGGGCTGGCCGGGGAAGCGCTGGCTCCAGGTCCAGTCCTTGTAGAGGTCTTCGGAGAACAGGTACTGGTAGATGTAGCTTTCGGAGTCGAACTTGGCGCCGGGATAACGGTTCCAGTACCAGGTGCCGCCAACGTTGGTCGCAGTGTCTACGGCTTTTACCGCAAACCCCTGCTCGCGCAGCTGGTGGAGTTGATAGAGCCCGGCGACGCCGGTTCCGATAACCAGCGCATCCAACCGGGTGGCGGCCTGCGTCTGCTGTTTCGCGTCTGACATCTGTCTTTACCTCCTGCTATGCGCCCCTCAGTCGGGGGCGTTCAATGTGATTTTTTTGGCCAGCCGCTCGAACGCGGCCGGCACACCTTCAATCTTAGAACCCGCATGATAAATCCTTGGGCGCGCGGGGTCTTTAGCCAAATGGCCATCGTTTTATCCCCTGTCACGCCCCATCACGCCCCGCCCTGACTCAAGCCGGCGCGAACGAGAGCGTGGGATAGGGCTCACCGGGCACCAGAATCATACGCACCGGCGCCCCGATCTGCGGCACCGCATCGCCCAGCCAGCGACCTAAAGCCCGCAGGCCCACGGTCAGTTCAATCGTGACCAGGGTGTAGGGCAGTTCGGCGGCAAACCCGGGGTGGTAAGCGTAATGGGCAACGGTATAGCTGTGAATATGGCCCTCGCCGCTGATGGCCTGCCAGTCAACAGCGTCGCTAAAACATTCGCGGCATAGCAGACGGGGATAGTGACGCAGCGTTCCGCAGGCCGCGCAGCGCTGCACGCAAAATTCCCCGCGCCGGAGGCCCTCCCAATACGGGAGCGCGACCGCCGAAGGCACCGGGACGGGTTTGGGAACAAGCTCAGACATCGTCGTTTACTCCCTGCGCATGATGGCAATCGCGCCATCGCCCAAATCGCCATAGCCCGTGACCAGGCCGAGTTCAGCGCCCGGCACCTGCGCGCGGCCGCCGTGACCGCGCAGCTGACGCACCAGTTCCACAATGTGGTTGAGCCCCCAGATATGCGCCTGCGACAGCAAACCGCCGTGCGTATTGGTGGGTAGCGCGCCGCCCAGCCGCAGCCGGCCGTCGGCCACAAACGGACCGCCCTCGCCTTTCGCGCAAAAGCCCATGTCTTCCAGCTGGCGAATGACGGCGTAGGTAAAACAATCGTAAATCTCGGCCACCTGGATATCTGCCGGCGTCACGCCCGCCATCCGGAAGGCGCGCGGCGCCGCTTTACCAAGGCCGAGGCTGGTCATGTCGGGTCGCTGGGTAATGGAGGCGGGTGAATCCGGATGCCCGACCGCCACCCCGGAAATGAACACCCGCCGGTGCCGCAAATCCTTCGCCCGCTCGGCCGCGCTCACAATCACCGCCGCCCCGCCGTCGCTCTCCAGACTGCAGTCCAGCAGACGAAAGGGCTCGGCGATTAGCCGCGAATTGCGGTGATCTTCGAGCGTGATGGGCTTCTTCATGATGGCGTTGTCGTTCAACAGCGCGTGTTCGCGACAGGCCACCGCGACTTCACCGAAGTGTTCCACCGTAGTGCCGTAGAGCTGCATGTGCCGCATGGCCATGGGCGCGTAGATTTGCGCCGGCGCGCAGTTGCCAAGCGGATATTCGAACTCGGTCACGGAGTGAAACTGCGGCATCTGGTGAATGCGCGCACCCGCCTTGCTCGCGGCCGCACTCACGTTACGCCCGAAGGCAATCAGCACGTGATTGCAGATCCCCGCCGCCACCAGCGCGGTCGCCGACTGCAAGGCCATGGAAGGACTCGCGCCGCCGTGCGGAATCAGCGCCGAGAAGCGCAGATCGGTAATGCCGAAATTGTCGATAAAGTCTTCCGCGATGCCGCTCACCACGCCGATCGGAATCACCCCGTCGATGTCGTGCGGGGAAATACCGGCGTCTTCCGCTGCGCGCCGTGCCGCCTCCATCTGTAACTCGAAGGCGCTTTTGGGCGAGCCGCGCACGTAGGCGGTTTCGCCAATGCCCGTCACGCAGGCCTTGTCCGCAATCGACATGTGCTGCTCCTTCAACGGGGGTTTTTGGTCGCGCGCGGCACTTTCGGCAGCAGGCTATTGGCGATGATCTGCTTCATGACTTCGGTCGCGCCGCCGCCGATCCGCGACATGCGCGCATCCACAAAGGCGCGCGCAATCGGGTACTCCCACATATAGCCCCAGCCGCCGAACAGCTGCAGACAGCGATCGAGCACCGCGCACTGCAGGTTGGTGGCCACCAGCTTGGCCGCCGCCGCGTCGGTGGCGTCGAGTTCGCCCTTCACGTGTAACTCGATGCAGCGGTCGACGAATACCCGCTGGGCCAGAATCTGCGCGTGCATGTCGGCCAACTCGAAGCGCGTGTTCTGAAAATCCGCCAGCGTTTGCCCGAACATTTCGCGCTGGCTGGCGTAGTCGATGGTCCAGCGCACCGCCGACTCGGCGCAGGCCACGCCGCGAATTGCCTGAATAAGGCGTTCCTGCGCGAGCTGGGTCATGAGCATGGTGAAGCCGTTGCCCTCGCCGCCCAACACGTTGCCGGCCGGCACGCGGAGATCGGCGAAGAAAAGTTCGGCGGTGTCTTGCGCCTTGCAGCCAATTTTTTCCAGCTTGCGGCCGCGATTGAAACCCGCGCGATGAGTCTCGACCAGAATCAGACTCACCCCGCGACCGCGCGCGGTGGGGTCGGTCTTGCAGGCGAGCACCAATAAATCTGCGGTGTGGCCGTTGGTGATGAATACCTTCTGGCCGTTGATGACGTACTCGTCGCCTTCGCGGCGCGCGTTGGTGCGCATGGCCTGCACGTCGCTGCCGCCGGACGGTTCGCTCATGCCCAGCGCGCCGATGACTTCCCCGCTCGCCATCTTCGGCAGCCAGTGCTGCTTCTGGGCTTCGGTGCCGAAGTCCAGAAGGTAGGGCGCGACGATATCGGAGTGCAGATAAAACGTAGGCCCGGTGGCACCGGCGGCCGAGAATTCTTCGATCAGCACCGCCGTGTGCAGAAAGTCACCACCCATCCCGCCGTATTCGGTGGGGATGTTGCAGCAGAGAAGTCCCAGTTCGCCCGCCTTCAGCCACAGTGAACGCGGCGTCTGGCCGGCTTTTTCCCACTCCGCGTGATGCGGCATCACTTCTTCGGCGATGAAGCGTTTCACGGTCGCGCGAAACAGCTCGTGTTCAGCAGAGAAAATGGTGCGAGGAATCATGGCGCGCTCGTGGGGTTAATGTGGGACATGAATAAAGGAAATCTCAGCAACCGCGCCAGCGTGGCGCGCGCTTCCCGGCAAACGCGGCGGCACCCTCGCGGGCATCCGCCGAGGCCAATACCGGCCCGGTAATGTCCTGTTGCCGGGCGAACATCTCGTCCAGCGACCAGTCGCGGCTCTCGACCATCACCCGCTTGCTGGCCGCTACCGACAGCGGCGCGTTGGCGATGATCTGCCGGGCGAGATCCCGTGCACACGCCAGCGCCGCGCCCGGCTCGGTGAGCCTGTTGATGAGGCCCAACTCCGCCGCACGCGGGGCTGACAAAGCCTCGCCGGTGAGCGCGAGTTCCATGGCGATTCTAGGCGGGATAAGACGCGGCAGGCGGAGCAGTCCGCCGCTGCCGGCGGCAAGCCCGCGCTTCACTTCCGGCAAACCAAATTGCGCGTTATTCGCGGCCACCGCGAGATCGCAGGCCAGCATCGCCTCGAAACCGCCGGCCAGCGCGTGGCCTTCGACGGCGGCGATCAGCGGCTTGCGCGGTGGCCGCATCATCAGGCCCAGCGTGCCGCGACCTTCGATCCGAATGACCTCGCCGGCAAGAAAGGCTTTGAGATCCATGCCGGCGCAAAAACTGCCGCCCGCGCCGGTGAGTATGCCCACGCGCAGATCGTCGCGACCATCGAGCTCATCAAGTGCCGCGCACACGCCCAGCGACACCGCCCGGTTGATGGCGTTCCGCGCCTGGGGGCGATTGATGGTGATAACGATGAGGCCATCGTCATAGTCGACCAGCACTTCAGACATCCGTCGTCGTCCCTTTTCCAGTGAGTGGCGGCGGCCGAAAATTAACACAGACCCTAGCCGCTGCCTCGGGGTAAAAACAGCCGCAGCGCAGCAGAAAATGCAGGTGCTGACGGGCGCGCGCCTTCCAGTAAACTCGAGGCACATCCCGTGCGGAGCAAGCATTCATGAAATCGATCGCCATACTCGGCGCCTCCGGCGGACTTGGTGAGGCCGTGGCCCGCGCGGTCGCCGCGCGGGGGCCACTGCTCCTGGGTTACGCCCGGCATCAGGATAAAGCCGCGCAACTGGCCGAGCGCATCGCCGCCGCCGGCGGGCACGCGGCCATCGCGCAGGTGGATAGTCGGGATGGTGCGTCGGTCGCGCAGTTCATTCATACCGCAGCGGCAATGGGCGATGGCCTCGGCGCCGTGATTTCCGCCACGGGGCCGGCCATTCCGCTGATGCCGATGGTCGATGTGCCCGACGAAGACTTCGACCGCGTGTATGCGACCGACGTCCGCGGCGCCTTCAACGTGCTCAAGCACGGCACCCGCGCGCTGCAGGCCAACGGCGGCGGCAGCGTGGTGATGTTTCTCACCACGGCGGTGCTGCAAACCCTGGAAAACGACGGCATGTCGGGCTGCCCCAAAACGGCGGTGGGCGCGATGGTCCGCCAGTTCGCCCGCGAGATGGGACCGCACAACGTGCGCTGCAACGGCATCGCGCCGGCGGTAATCGACGCCGGCATCATCTACGCGCCGGAGTTCGCCGGGAATGCGCTGGCGCAAGGTGTGATCAACACCATGGTGGCCAACACGCCGCTGCAACGCATGGGCAAACCCGAAGAAGTCAGCGCGGTGGTGGATTTTCTGATCTCGCCCGGCGCGGCCTATATCAACGGTCAGATCATCGGCGTGGACGGCGGCTTCAGCGCCTGATCCCACGCCCAAAACTGCGCCTGAATCACGGAGACCCATCATGGCCATCGATTTCACCCTGAGCCCCGAGCAGCGCGCGTTTCAACTGCAGTGCCGGCACTTTGCCCGCGAGGTGCTGGGCGGGGTTCGCAGCGCAACCCAGGGCTTGACCACGCCGGCCGAACGCTTCGCCGCCACCCGCCCCATGTATGAAGCGGTCGTGCGGGAAGGCTTTTTACGCCGGCTCATTCCGCAACCCTTCGGCGGCGAAGGCACGGGGCTGATGGATATGGCCATCCTCACCGAAGAGTTCTACGCGGTAGACGCCAACGTCTCGCTCACCTTGCTCGCCACCCTGCTCGGCCTGATGCCGGTGTTTCTCGCCGGCTCCCCCGCGCAACAGCAGGAACTCATCGCCCCCTTCCTCACCAAAACAGGCGCCCCGCTCGCGGCGCTCGCCAATAGCGAACCCGGTGGCAGCGCCAACTACGCAGCGCCCGCCCCAGCCGCCGGCGTGCGCACCAGCGCCCGGCTCGAAGGCGACGAATGGGTGATCAACGGCGCCAAAAAATGGATGAACGGCGCGGGCTGGGATGGCCTCGGCGCGGATCTGCTCTGCGTGGTCTGTCGCACCGACTCATCCGCGCCGCCGGAGCGGAGTATCTCGGTGATTGCGGTGCCGAAGCCCGAGCGTGGTTTCCGATTGGTGGAACTGATCGATACCGTGGGCAATCGCGCGCATCCGGCACCCGTATTTGAACTGAACGACGTGCGCGTGCCCTACGACAACGTACTGGGCGAAGCCGGCGCGGGGCGCGGCATTATCGATGCGAGCTTCACCGGCACCGCCGCACTGGTCGGCATCATGGGCGTAGGCCTGATGCGGGCGGCGTTTGATTTCGCGCTGCATTTCGCCAAAACCGAGCTGCGCGGCGGGCTTAAACCCATCATCGAACATCAGGCGGTGGGCTATGCGCTGGCGGACGCCAAAACCACGCTGGAGGCGGCGCGCTATCTCGGCTGGAAAGCCTGCCATGCGATGGATGCCCAAGCCCCGGGTGCGCTGGAAGCGGCGCTGCATTCGAAGATTTTTGGCTCCGAGGCCGCGGTGCGCGTGATTACGAAGCTCATGAGCGTGGTGGGGATCGACAGCTACGATCACCAACTGCCGCTGGGGGGGCTGCTGCAAGACGCGCTGGTGTTACCGCTGTTCGACGGCGGGAATATGGGCGTACGCCGCCGGCAGTTACACGAGTTGCTGATGAGCGCCGATTATCACGCGCTGGACGCGGCCGGCGCGGCTTAAGCTCAGGCGCGGCTAATACTCGCCCGCTTGCAAGACGCTCGCCGACTCGAGCGACGCGATCTCCTGCTCGTTCATGCCCAACCAGTCGCGGAGCACCTCCGCGTTGTGCTGACCGAGCGTGGGCGCCTCCAGCGGCAAATCGTCGGGGAATTTAGAGAAGCGCAGCGGCATCCCCGGGATCTGGAAGGTGCCGGCGATGGGGTCGGTGATGGTGCGCACCGTGCCGCGCGCAACGTGATGCGGATGCGTCAGGGTTTCTGCCACCGACAGCACCGGCGCCGCCGGCACCTGATGCTGCTGCATCAGCGCCACCGCGCTATCGCGATCGGGGCAAGTCGCCAGCCAGTCTTCCAGCAGTTTCACGATCACCGGTCGCTCGGCGAGACGGCCGGCATCGGTGGCGTAGCGTTCGTGATTGACGAGGTCGGGGCGCTGCATGGCGGCGCAGAGATCTTTCCAGTGGTGCTGGAAGGCCATGATGACCACCCAGCCGCCGTTAGCTTTGAACACGCCGGCCGGGCACAGGTAGTTGAGATGCGGCCCCTGCCGCGTGGGATTCAGGCGCCCATCGCTGGCGCTGGCCTGATGCACCGTCACTTCCTGACAGTGGTAGTACATGTCGAGCAGGCTGATATCGAGCTGCTGTCCCTCGCCCGTGCGGTCGCGATAGCGCAGCGCCGCCAGCACGGCCAGCGCCGCATGCACGCCAGTGCCCACATCGCCCATGCCGACCGGCGGAATGTAGGGCGTGCCGTCGGCCTCACCAATCATAGAGGTTATGCCGGAATAGCCTTGGGCGATGAAGTCATAGCCCGGCAGGTGCGACAGCGGCCCGGTCTGGCCCAGGGAGGAGATGGAACACAGGATGATGTCCTCGCGCATTTCGCGCAGCCGCTCGTAGCCCAGCCCCATCGCCGCCAACGTGCCGGGCTTGAAGTTCTCGACCACCACGTCGACTTTGGGAATGAGCGAGGTCACCAGCGCCATGCCGCGCGGGTCGCGCAGATCCACACACAGGCTTTTCTTGCCCAGATTCTGCTGCACGTAATAGAGGCCACGGGGATTGCGGATGTGGGAAATCTGACGCGTCATGTCGCCCGCCGGCGCCGACTCCACTTTAATTACCTGCGCGCCCATCTCGGCCAGCATGCGGGCACAGGTGGGCCCGGCCAGCGCGCGGGTGAGGTCGAGCACCTTGAGATCGCTTAGAAGGTGGCTGTGCATGCGCGTCCTGCTGCCGTCTTTGAATTGAGATCAACAGCGGCGCACAAGCGTCCGCCGTGTTGCCAGCGCCCTGCCTGATGGCTTGAGCACGCCAAGGCCGCGCGCCCTGCTACTGCCCGCCACCGCAGGCGGCTTTGGGATCAGCCGGGCATAGTTCAATCGGATCCAGCTGCCTGAACCGCTTACCCCAGATCTCTTCATCCAGCGGCAGGGGTGAACTCGAAGGCTTACCTCGCTCAGCCCACTGCAGGCTGTAGAAATCGCGCTCTCCCTTGATGACCACCAGCAACATGCTTTCGCTGACCTTGGTGCCCGCATAGTCGGTGGTGCCGCAGGCCATGAGCGCCAGATAGGCGTCGTGCGGGCCAAACTTCAGCGTACCAACGCCCTTCGCGCTGAATGAAGTCGGGCAGTCTTTCTGGAAGCCTTCGGCCATCTTGTTCGCGTAGATCACTGGGGTCAGCAAGGTGTTTTTCTGCGCCAGATCCTGTGCGCCCATCACGCTCAGCATCTGCGACCACTGTGCAAGGGTTTCGCCCTTCGGCACGAATTCCTGGATGTACTGAAATTCCTTGGTGCCTTCGTATTCCGAGACAAAGCCGAGCGGAAAAGCAAAACGCAGGCCCTGACTGAAAATCGGGATATGGATATGAACCTGTTTGCCCTGCGCCTGGAGTTCAGCAATTTTTGCCGTGTCCTGACTGCCGGCAGTGGCAGCGGGCTCGGCGCAAACCGCAGTACCGGCCAGCCAGCAGAGCGCAGCACCCAGCAAGGGGCGCAAAAAGCGTGCGCGAATGCTCATTGAGAAATCTCCCGTGCTTAAAGCTGAAACGAAACGCCCCGCGCGAACGGCGGGGCGAGGGGCAGCCTAACCGCCCTTGAGCGGCGGAAACAGCACCACGCTGTCGGCCTCGCGCAGCACATGCGCCGCGAGGCGCTCGGCCGGGATGTGCTCGTCGTTAATCATCGCGAAGTATTCGACGTCGGCCTTGAGCCCAACGATGTTGAGCAAATCGGCCAGCGTGCAGGCCACTGGCAGATCCAGCGGCTTGGGGCCCTGCGGGCGGGCGCCAAGTGGGCCGCCCGCAGGAATTTGGTCGATGAGCATGCCGACCAGTTTGATCGCAATGCGCATCGACAAGGGCCTAGTTGAGTTGCAGACGCTCCAGCGTGGCCTGTTCCGGCACGCCGTCCGCCGACCAACCGCGGAGCTGGTAGTACTCCGGCAGCATCTCGGGCAGCTTGCAGACCAAGCCTTTGGCCGCGCCGCTCGGTGCCGGCTCGGCCAGAATGCGCGTCGGCAAGGTGTCGTCTTTGGCGGTAAGCCCGGCCGCCAGATTGAACTGACGCTCCAGATTCCAGATGCGCTCGCCGGTTTCGCGCATGCGCTGCACCGTCCACTCGCTGCCTACCGCCGCACTCACCTGCGAGGCGTAATGCTCTTCAGTGGCGCCAGCGTGCAGCGTGAACACGCACAGACCGGTGGAGTCGATCGCCGCAATCACGTTCTGCGTTTTCATGACCACCTTGGCCTTGCCCGGGGTTTCGGTGGAGCCGAAATCGTGGGCGTAAGGATTGGCGCGCAGATGGCACGCGCCGCGGTTGCTGGTGGCGTAGGCGAGGCCCATACCCTGCATCGCGCGACCGTCGTAGGCGGCGAATTCCTGGCCCTTCACGGCCATGGAGAGTTCCGGGTGCCCGTACTTTTCGCAGAGCAGTTTGGAACCAAGGCCGATGTCGCGGCCGAAGCCTTCACCCTTACCGGTCATTTCCGCCAACTGGCAGAGCATGTGCGCGTCACCGAACTCGAGCTTGAGCCCGCCGGTGTCGGCTTCGGTGATGGCGCCAATGTCGAACAACTCCATCGCCGCCGCAATCGAACCGCCGAGGGAGATGGGGTCCATGCCGTATTCGTTGCACATGAAGCCGGCGAAGGTCGCGGCGTCCATGTCGTCTACGCCCACGGCCGCGCCGAGCGCATAGGCGGTTTCGTATTCCAGACCGCCGGACGCATGGTGGTACTGCGGGCGGTCTTTCACCGAGAAGTGCTGCGGGTCGATGTGGCAGATCCGACCGCAGCCGATGGTGCAGCCAAAGCACGCGCCGTTGGTGATGAGGTTGGTGTGCCCGTTGGCGTTCGGCGTTTGCATCGCCGTGGCGTTGAGTTTGTCCGAACCCTCGAACTGCACCTGACGGTTGTTGCGCGTGGGCAAGGCGCCAAAGCCGCCGGTAATGTCCATCATGGGAATCGTGCCGTAACGCGTGAAGCCCATGCGGCCTTCGCTCTGGGCAAGCGCGGTGCTGGCGCCGGAAACCGCCGCCATGAAGGCTTTGCCGTCCGCCACCTTGGTGCCCACTGAGCCGCGCACGGCGATGGCCTTGAGTTGCTTCGAGCCCATCACGGCGCCCACGCCAGAGCGGCCAGCGGCGCGATGCAGATCGTTCACGATGCAGGCGTAGCGCGCCAAGGTCTCGCCGGCCGGGCCAATGGAAGCCACGCGAATGAGGGGATCGTGATGCGCGGCCTTGATCGCCGGCTCGGCTTCCCAAATCGAGCGCCCCCACAGGTGGGTGGCGTCTTTCAGCTCGGCCTTATCGTTTTCGATGTACAGATACACCGGGGTCGGCGCGCGGCCTTCGATGATGATGAAGTCCCAGCCGGCATTCTTGAGTTCGCCGCCAAACTGGCCGCCCGAATTGGAGCAGGCAATGGCGCCGGTCAATGCGCCCTTGGTGACCGCCGACCAGCGGCCGCCGGTGGAGGCCATCGTGCCGGTCAGCGGGCCGGTGGCGATGATGAGTTTGT
This sequence comes from Klebsiella pneumoniae, assembly GCA_945876945.1. GTDB lineage: Bacteria > Pseudomonadota > Gammaproteobacteria. The sequence goes on along the minus strand of CAMCQE010000018.1, from coordinate 28,276 downwards.
TCTCGGGGGAAAGCGGATCGACCTTGGGGTCGATTTCTTCCATCAGGTATTTGGTGGCCAGGCCGCGCTGCCCAAGATAGGCCTCAGCCCATTCCATGTTGAGCGGCTCGGAGACGCAGGTCCCTGCGCTCAAATTGACTCTCAAAATCTTGCGTTGCCAACTCATGGTCCGGGTCTCCTGAAGACTGGTTTCAGCGTTGCGGCACGGGGTATGGGCTGGAGTCTAACCCATGCCACGCGGGTCCTGCATAGCGCGATCCGCCCGCTTTTTGAGCCGGTTTCATGAGATTTTTTGCGGACCGGCCCACCACCCCCAGACTAAGTTGCAAAGGCGTGCCGTTAGTTTTTGCTTTGGCCGTTTCCTTTCTGCATTTAGTGCCGCCACTAAACGGCTCCACGCAGCATCAGACGCGAGATTGCCGGACAGATTCGCCTCTTGCAGACGCCATCGCTATGCTTTAGCCCAGCGACACGCACACCAGAAAAACAAATCCAGGGGGAAAGATGTCTGCTGCTTTTGATTTCACGCCCAGCGCCGAGGCAGAGGCCTCCATGACCTCCTCCCGCCCGCGCGGACACGGCGCGGTACCCGCCTACGACTGGCTCGACCACCATCATTTGCAGCGGCCAGACAAGGAAGCCATTCGCGACCTCGGCACGGATCGCCAGTTCAGCTACGCCGCCCTGCACGCCCGGGCCGATGCGTTTGCGGCCTATTTGCAGTCGCTGGGGATCGGGCGCGGCGATCGCGTCGCGGTGCTGGCGCAAAATGGCGTTGAGTACTTCGACATCCAGTTTGCTTGCGCGCGCACCGGCAGTATCTGCGTGCTCTTGAACTGGCGCCTGACGGTGACCGAACTCGAATACATCCTGAACGACAGCCAGCCGCTGCTCCTCGTGCACGACGCAAGCTTCAGCGCCACGGCCGACGCCCTCCAGCAGCGGTGTGGCGTGGCGAACCTGCTGTGTATCGATAGCGCCGCCGCCAACAATCCCTATGAAGGCATGATGCAAGGCTTTGCCGGCCAGCCGGTGACGCGTGCAGCGCTGACGCATGACGACGTCATCACCATCATGTACACCTCGGGCACGACCGGCCACCCGAAGGGCGCGATGATCACCCACGGCATGAACTTCTGGAACGCGGTCAACCTCGGGATCCCCACCGGCATCAGCCCGGAGACGGTGCATCTCAATATCCTGCCGCTGTTCCATACCGGCGGGCTCAACTGCTATTCCAATCCGGTGCTCCACGCCGGTGGCACGGTGGTGATCATGAAGGCTTTCGACCCCGCGACGACGCTGCGGGTGCTGGGCGATCCGGCGCAGGGCATCACCCATTTTTTCGGCGTGCCGGCGCCCTATCAGTTCATGATGCAGCATCCCGAATTTGAGCAAACCGACCTCTCCCGCCTGCGCGTGGCCGGCGTCGGCGGCGCGCCCTGCGCGCTCACCATCATGGAAACCTGGGCCAGTCGCGGGGTGTTGATGGCGCAGGGTTTTGGCATGACAGAGACCAGCCCGGCCTGCATCGCGCTCAATCCTGCCGACGCCCTGCGCAAAATTGGCTCGACCGGCAAAGCGCTCATGCACACCGAAATGCGCATCGTGAACGAGCACGGGCAGGACTGCGGGGCAGATGAAATTGGCGAACTCTGGGTCGCCGGCCCCAACATCACCCCGGGCTACTGGAATCGCCCCGACGCCACCGCGTCCGCTTTTGAAGGGCGCTGGCTCAAAACCGGCGACGCCGCGCGAAAGGATGATGAGGGCTTCGTCTACATCGTCGACCGCTGGAAAGACATGTACATCTCGGGCGGCGAGAACGTGTATCCCGCGGAAGTAGAAAACGTGCTGTATCAGCTACCGCAGGTGGCCGAAGCCGCCGTGATCGGCGTGCCGCACGAAAAATGGGGCGAGGTGGGACTCGCCGTGCTCGCGCTCAAACCGGGCGCCACCATCGACCTCACGATTGTGCTCAGCCATTGCGTGAGCCGGCTAGCGAAGTTCAAGGTGCCGAACGACATCGCGATCATCGAGGCGCTGCCGCGCAACGCGACGGGCAAAGTGTTGAAGCGCGAACTGCGGGTGCAGTTCGTGGGCGCGGGGGCGCCAAAAATTTCCTGATACTGACGACCCGAACGCGCTTTCCACGGAGGAACCAGGTGATGCCGTTTCCCAGTCTCGATTTCGTTCAGGCGCTGCAAGCGCAGCTCAATGCCGACGAAGCCTTTGCCACCGCTACCCGCTGGTCGGATGTCAAAGTCTTGCTGTGCCTCGGCGACCAGCGGTTTTGGCTGAAGCTCTACGGCGGCAAGATCATCGACACCATGGTGTACTTCCCAATGGCCAATCCACTCGGCTGGGACTACATGATCGCCGCCCCATTGCCCGTCTGGCAGGCGCTGCGCAGCGGCACTCGCGCGCTGGGACATCTGCTCGATACTGGCGAAATCATGGTCGATGGCGATTTGCTCCAGGCCAACCGGCTCTACGAATCTACCCACCTCATGCTGTCGGCCCTGCGCGATTTACGCGCGGACGCCTGAAGGAGAACGCCCATGACGCACGACATTACCGGTCGTTATGCCCAGGTCGACGGCGCACGCGTGTACTACGACGTGTGCGGCGAAGGCATTCCGCTGATCTGCATCCACATGGGCTGGGCCTGCTCGCTGCAATGGCATTACTTCATGCCGCTGATGGCCGCCGCGGGCTTCCGCGTGATCGCGCCGGATCTGCCGGGCCACGCCAAATCCATGCCGGTCAACTGGAAGCCTTTCCGCAAAATGCCCGACTACGCCGAATGGGTATGGCATTTCATCGAAACGGTATGCCCCGGCGAGCAGCCCGTGGTCTGCGGCAGCGGCATCGGCGGCGACATGACGCTGCAGCTCGCCTGCAATTACCCGGGCGGGATTCGCGCCGGGATGGCGTTTGAATCTGCCGCGCGCACCGGCTCGATTTCTTTCCTTTCGAGCTATGCGGATCCGCACACCTTTCCGGGTTTTCACGCCCTGACCGACAACGCCTCAACTTCCGCCATGTACTACCCCTGCGATCCCTTGAAAGTGCTGGAGTCGAAGTGGCAGCACCGGGCGACCTATCAGGAAACCTGCGTCGCCGACATGGACGCCTGGAACGATCACGATGTGCGCGACAAGCTGCACCAGATCCAGTGCCCGATTTTTCTCTTCAAGGGCGAGGCCGACTACCACATTCCGGAACAGGCGGTGATGGAGACGCTGGCCGGGATCCCGAACGGTCTCGGCGAAGGCGGCATCGCCAAGGGCATGGGGCATCTGATCATGATGGAGCAACCCGAGCAACTGGCCGAAGCCTGCCTCGCCTTCTTGCGACGCCGGCAAATCATCGCTTAGCGCGGGCTACTGAATCAGCCCGCTTTTGACCTCTTCCTGCGTGAGCAACTTCACCGGCACCGCGCGCACGCGCCAGATCTCGGCGCAGTACTCGCGGATGGTGCGGTCGGAGGAGAACTTGCCGGAGCGGGCGGTGTTCATAATCGACATGCGGGTCCAGCGCTCCGTATCGCGATAGCTCAGGTTCACCCGCTGCTGGCAGTCGGCGTAGGCCTGATAGTCGGCCAGCACCATGTAGGGATCGTGCTGGAGAAGATTGTCGACCAGCGGCTGGAAGAGTTCGGTATTCCCGCGCGAGAAGAAGCCTTCCCGCACCAGATTGAGCACCTCGCGGACTTCGTCGTTGGTCTCGACAATGTCCGCAGGCCGATAACCCGCCACGCGCAAGGCCGCGACCTCGGGCGTGCTCATGCCAAACAGGAAGAAGTTCTCCGCCCCCACTTCGTCGCGAATCTCGATGTTGGCGCCGTCCATGGTGCCGATGGTGAGCGCACCGTTCATCTGGAACTTCATATTGCCCGTGCCGGAGGCTTCCTTGCCGGCGGTCGAAATTTGCTCGGATAAATCGGCGGCCGGGTAAATGTGCTGGCCGTTGGTCACGCTGAAGTTGGGAATGAAGACAATCTTTAACAGGTCGCGCACGCCCGCATCGCGATTCACAATTTCGGCCACCGCTGTGATCAGGCGAATGATGAGCTTGGCCATGAAATACCCCGGCGCCGCCTTGCCGCCAAAGATGAAGACGCGTGGCTCCATCTCGAAAGTCGGATCGGTCTTCAGGCGGTGATAGAGGCCTATCACGTGCAGGATGCTCAAATGCTGGCGCTTGTACTCGTGAATCCGTTTGACCTGCACATCGAAGATCGCCGCCGGATTGACCGTCAGCCCCACGCGCGCCTGAATGAGCCCGGCAAGCGAGGTTTTGTTCGCCAGTTTGATCGCCCGCCACTGCTCGCGAAAACCGGCGTCTTCAGTCAAGGGTTCGAGTCGGCGTAGCTGGTCCAGATCGCGAATCCACTCCTCGCCGATTTGCGCGCTGATGCAGCGGGCTAGCTTGGGATTGGCCAGCACGATCCAGCGGCGCGGCGTCACGCCGTTCGTTTTGTTGCCGAACTTGGCTGGCCAGAGTTCGTGAAAGTCGCGCAAGACGTCGGTCTTGAGGAGTTCGGAATGCAGGGCCGCCACGCCGTTAATCGCATGGCTGCCGGCGCAGGCCAGATGCGCCATCCGCACGTAACGCTCGCCGGTTTCATCGATGAGCGACATCCGCGCCACGCGCTCATCGTCACCAAAAAAGGCGATGCGCACTTCGTCCAGAAAACGGGTGTTGATCTCGTAGATGATTTCCAGATGTCGCGGCAGCAGGCGTCCGAAGAGATCCAGCGGCCAGCGCTCCAGCGCTTCCGGCAGCAGCGTGTGATTGGTGTAACCAAAGGTCTTGCGCGTGATGTCCCAGGCGAGATCCCACTCCATGCCGAGTTCATCCACCAGCAGGCGCATCAGCTCCGCCACCGCAATCGCCGGATGGGTGTCGTTGAGCTGCACAGCGAATTTCTCGTGGAAGCGCTCGGGCGGAATTTTCTGCACGCCGATGATTCGCAACATGTCCTGCAGGGAACAGGACACAAAGAAATACTGTTGCTCGAGGCGCAGCTCCTTGCCCTGAATCTGCTCGTCATTGGGATAGAGCACCTTGGTCAGATTCTCGCTGGTCATCTTCTGATTGACCGCGCCGTAGTAGTCGCCGCGATTGAAGATCGAAAAATCGAAAGACTCGGGCGCTTCGGCGCACCACAGGCGGAGCGTGTTGGCGGTGTTGCTGCGGTAGCCGAGAATCGGCGTGTCGTAGGGCACCCCGTTCACCACCCGGCCCGGGATCCAGCGCACCCGATGCCGGCCGCGCTCGTCGGTATAGGCTTCCGTGTAGCCGCCAAACTTCACGGCCACCGCCCATTCGGGCCGCGCAATTTCCCAGGGGTTACCGTAGCGCAGCCACTTATCGGTTTTCTCTACCTGCCAGCCGTCTACAATTTCCTGTTGAAAGATGCCGAATTCGTAGCGAATGCCGTAGCCCATGGCCGGAATCTGCAGGCTGGCCAGCGAATCGATAAAGCACGCGGCCAGACGCCCGAGCCCGCCGTTGCCTAAGCCCGGCTCCACCTCCTGCTCCAGCAGTTCGTCCAGATTGAGCCCGAGTTCGCTCACCGCCTGACGCACGAGCTCCGTGATGCCGAGGTTGATCAGGTTATTGCCCAGATGCGGCCCCATCAGGAATTCCGCAGAGAGATACGCCACCGTACGCGAGCCCTGCGCGGTGTAGGCCGCGGCGGTACTGATCCAGCGCTGCAAGGTACGGTCGCGGACCGCGTAGGCCAGCGCCAGGTAGTAATCGGTTTTCGTCGCCAGCGCGGGGAATTTGCCCTGAATGTAGAACAGGTTGTCGAGGAAGGAGCGCTTCAGCGCCTCCTTGCTCAAGGCCACGCGGTCGTCGTTCAGGTCCACGTGATCAGCATGAAGGGCGGCGGGAGGATGCTGATGGCTCATGATTGTGCTCCGAAATGGCGGGGGGCCGGGAAGGGTCTGAATGGAATGCTCAGGCAAGATTCATGCTGAGGAGAAGTTGCCCTCATCGAGGCACTCAGACAATGCCAGGGGTGGCCGCACGGCGCGATAAGCGTGCGCGGCGCCTCGTCGCAGTGCGGACTTACGCCGCTCGGCCTGTGTCGGTGATAGCGCACTGATTGGCCCCGGGCGTAGGTCCGCGCCGCATCGTCATCTGCCCGATGGTCTAACCGCCTCATCGACAGGTTATGCTCGGCGCGGGTCTTGCGCCACGGAGGTCGCTTGCCGCACTCGCGGGTCAACCCACTGCCCCACTCTGACTGAAAGAACATCCGATGCGACTTGAGGACGAAAACGAAAGCGCCAATATCGAAGACCGTCGCGGGGGCGGAGGTAGAGGTCGCGGGATCGGCATCGGCGGGATCGCCATCGCGCTGGTTGTGAGCTACTTCACCGGCATCGACCCGCGGCTGTTGCTGGGACTGGCCGAGGGCGTGCAAAACGCCCGCGAGCCCACCGCCCAGCAGGCTAGCCCCATCGATCCGGCGCACGACCCGCAGGCCGCGCTCAAATCCGAGATGGCGAAGGTCCTGCGTAAAACGGAAGTGGTGTGGAACGGCGTGTTTCGCGCTATGAACCTCACCTATGAAAACCCGGTGCTGGTGCTCTATCGCGGCCGCACGTCCACCGCATGCGGCACGGGTCAGGCGGCGATGGGCCCGTTCTATTGCCCGGGTGACCGCAAGGTCTACCTCGACATGGCCTTTTTCGAAGCACTCAAACAGCGCTTCGGCGCCGGCGGTGACTTCGCCCGCGCCTATGTGATTGCGCATGAAGTGGGCCATCACGTGCAGAACCTCTTGGGGGTGAGCCGCAAAACGGCCGCGCTGCGCGAGCGAATGACCGCGGCGGAATACAATCAGGTGTCGGTCCGGGTTGAACTGCAGGCCGACTGTCTGGCGGGGCTGTGGGCGCAGGAAGCGAATCGCACCAGACCCTTTCTCGACCCCGAAGACATTGATGAGGCTTTGCGGGCGGCGAACGCGATTGGCGACGACATGCTGCAGCGACAGGCGCGCGGCGTAGTGGTGCCAGATTCCTTTACCCACGGCAGTTCGGCCCAGCGGATGCGATGGTTCAAGACCGGCTTCGAGGCGGCCAGCCTCAAGGCCTGCGATACTTTCAGCGTGAGGTCACCCTAAGGCCCGGGATAGCCACCGCGCCCTGCTAAAAATTGCCCGGTCGGGCGCAATGTCTCGATATAATCGACGCTCAATCTGGAGAATTTCCCCTGAACGCCAAAACCAATTGCCTCACCGCTGCCCAACTCCAAACCGGTCAGCGCTATGAAACCAGCCTGGTCTTCTCCCGCGAAGACGTCGAACGCTACTGCGCCCTCTCTGGCGACCGCAATGCGATTCACGCCAACGTTGAAGCCGCCCAGCTCCGCTTCCCCGGCGTGCCCGACATCATCGTCCCCGGCGGCCTGCTCCAGATTGCCATCACCGGCATTTTCGGCACTCAGTTCCCGGGCGACGGCTGCCTGGGGCTGGTCTTTACCCCGGAGCGTCTGCGCAAGCCCGTGTGTCCTGGCGAAGTGGTGAACGTTGTCATTGAAGTGGCCCGCATTCGCGGCGAGCTGGTAGAACTTGATGTCGCGATCAGCAACGCCGAAGGCGCCTCGATCGGCGGCGCGAAATCTCGAGTGCTGGCGCCCGACAAGGGCTATCAGGAATGGTGGGCGAGTCGGCAGGCCGCCAGCTAACCCCCGCCCCCGCGAGAACGGAGGCTTGAGGCCTCCGTCAGCCGGCGCCCCGCGCCGGCTTACACTGTCCGCACCGGCACCGCTCAGAACGGGTGGTATTGATACAGCCAGGTTTCCGACAAGACCTCGTCCCCGTTCTTCAGATACAGCCGGATTTCTACCGGCTCCTCGCCCTCGACAGTAAGGTCGAACTGCGCGCGCCAATGGCCGGGGACTTCGTCGGCAATGGCTTCGGTGAACACGTAAGAGAAACTGCCGCGCGACGCCGACAGCACCGCTTCCGGCATCACCCCGTAGGCCAGCCCTGCGAGCGGCGCCCCCAGAAACTCCACCATGAATTTGCGCACGCCTTTGGGCCGTGGCAGCCCGGGCTGTCCACCGTTGCCGAGGCGGGTGGCGACACAACGGGCGAGCGGCGTGGGCGAAGGTTCATCTGCCTGCCAGTGCAGCCGGTAGGAAAACTCAAAACTGGACCCTGCGGCGGCGGGCTGTTCCGGCACCCAGGTGGCGACGATGTTGTCGTGGATTTCGTCGTCGGTGGGAATTTCGATCAACTGCACCGCGCCCTTGCCCCAGTTGCCTTTCGGCTCTATCCACACACTTGGGCGCCGCTCGTAGAACACGCCGTCGAGATAGTGATCAAAATTCCGATCCCGTTGGAGCAAGCCGAAGCCGCGCGGATTGTCATCGCTAAACGCCGAAACCGAAACCTCAGCCGGATTGTTCAGCGGGCGCCACAGGTGCTCGCCGCTACCGGTCCAGAGGCTTAAGCCGTCGGAATCGTGCACTTCGGGCCGCCAGTCGACGGCGGTGGCTTTGGCGGTTTCAGAGAACCAGAACATGGAGGTCAGCGGCGCCACGCCGAAGCGCGACACCTTGTTGCGCAGATACAGCGCGCAGTCCACGTCCATCACCACGCCTTTGCCGCGACTCAGCACAAAGCGGTAGGCGCCGACTATCGATGGCCCTTCCAGCAGGGCGTGCACGACGAGCCCCTCTGCAGTTTCCGGCCCGATAAAAATCTGCGTGAAGTCGGGAAACTCCTCGGCCTCGCCGGCTTGCCAGGTGTTCAGCGCGACGCCGCGCGCCGACAGGCCGTACTGGCGCAGTTCGCCAATCGCGCGGAAATACGATGCCCCCAGAAACGCCACCCAGTCGTTCTTGCGCCAGTCGAGCGTGCCGTCCGTCGGCTCCTGCAAGCGAAAGCCGGCAAAGCCCGCGCCCGCAGGGAGATCATGCGCAATCGAATCCTTGGGCATATTGAAATAGCGCGCGTCGTAGAGCACTTCGCGCGCCGTGTTGTTCTCCACCACATGCATGCGCACGGCTTTCTGGAAATACATGCCGAGGTGGAAAAACTCGATGGGGTAACGCCCGCTGCCGCCCGCCCCGGCGTACAGGGCGTAATCGGTGTTGTAGGTGATTTGACCCCATCTCTCGTAATTGATTTGGGCGGTGATGTCCGGCGCCGGCAGATTGGCCTTGCGCGCCGGCAGCTTCACTAAACGCTGGGCTTCGGCCTTCAAGGCCTCGAAGGAGAAAAGCTTGGACTCGCCGAGCTTGAGCCGGGGTTCGCCGGCCAGGGCGCCTAGCGGATTTGACGCCAGCGCGGCAAGCGCGGTCGCACTCAGGGTCTTCAGGAAAGCCCGGCGGGCCTGCTGCTCAGTCATTCACATTACCCCGTGCCTAGCGGCGCTCGCGCGCCGTCTGGCGCTTGCTGCTTAGAACGAATCCCCGGGCACGCGCACCGAGCCTTCCATCAGCACGCGCGCGCTACGGCTCATGATGGCTTTCTTGACCACCCATTCGCCGGCGTTCTGCGTGGCTTCCGCCCCCACCCGCAAAGTGCCGGACGGATGACCGAAGCGCACCGCCGTGCGCTCACCGCCGCCGGCGGCGAGATTCACCAAAGTGCCGGGAATGGCCGCCGCCGTGCCGATGGCTACCGCGGCCGTGCCCATCATGGCGTGGTGCAGTTTGCCCATCGACAGCGCGCGCACGTTGAGGTCGATATCGCTGGTCGCCACGGGTTTGCCGCTGGAGGACACATAGTCGGCCGGCGGCGCCACGAAGGCCACCTTGGGCGTGTGCTGACGAGTGGCCGCTTCGGCGACGTCCTTGATCAGCCCCATGCGCAGGGCGCCGTGCGCGCGAATGGTCTCGAATCTTGCGAGCGCATCGGGCGAGGTGTTGATAGCTTCGCGCAGCTCGGTCCCGGTGTAGCCGATCTCGGCCGCGTTGAGAAAAATGGTGGGAATGCCGGCATTGATCATCGTGGCCTTGAAGCTGCCGATGCCCGGCACCACGAGGTCGTCCACCAGATTGCCGGTAGGGAACATCGCGCCGCCGTCGTCACTGTCTTCGGCCGGATCGAGGAATTCGATCACCACCTCGGCCGCGGGAAAGGTCACGCCGTCGAGCTCGAAATCGCCGGTTTCCTGCACTTCACCGTTGCTCATGGGCACGTGGGCGATGATGGTTTTCTGAATCTGCACCTGCCAGATCCGCACCACGCAGATGCCGTCGCGCGGGATGCGGGCCGGATCCACCAGACCATTGGTAATGGCGAAGGAGCCCACGGCGGCGGTGAGATTGCCGCAGTTACCGGACCAGTCAACGAAGGCTTTATCGATCGACACCTGACCAAAGCGGTAGTCCACGTCGTGGTCGGGTTGCGTGCTCTTGTCGAGGATGACGGTCTTTGAAGTTGACGAGGTCGCGCCGCCCATGCCGTCGATTTGCGCGCCGTAAGGATCCGGCGAGCCAATCACCCGCAGCAGAAAGTTATCGCGCGCCGCGCCCGGCTGCTGGCAGCGCTCGGGCAGATCCTGCAGGCGAAAAAATACGCCCTTGCTGGTGCCGCCGCGCATATAGGTGGCTGGGACTTTGACTTGCGGAACATGGGCCATGGACGGTCTCCTAAGCGTTTGCGAGTGCCTCGGCAGATCTGACGCCTGCCTCAGCAACCTTCAAGATCTGGACTGCGTCTGGCGCGTTCGCCAGCACGCGTTAGCGGGGAAGAATGCCCGGGGCGAGTGCGGCGTTACGCCACCTCGCCCCGGGCCTCGCGGCTCAGGCCGACTTGGTCGCGGCCAGGAAGTCCTGCGCAAACCGCTGCAGCACACCACCGGCCTCGTAGACCGAGACTTCTTCCGCCGTATCGAGGCGGCTGGTCATGGTGACTTCCAGCCGCTCGCCGTTCTGGCGATGGATGACCAGCGTGAGGTCGGCGCGCGGGGTGCGCTCGCCGACAACGTCGTAAGTCTCGGTGCCGTCCAAGCCCAGGGTTTTGCGAGTCACGCCCGGCTTGAACTCGAGCGGTAACACGCCCATGCCAATCAGGTTGGTGCGATGAATGCGCTCGAAGCCTTCGGCCGCGATCACTTCCACGCCGGCCAGACGCACGCCCTTCGCCGCCCAGTCGCGCGAGCTGCCCTGCCCATAGTCCGCGCCGGCCACGATGATGAGCGGCTGCTTGCGGTTCATGTAGGTCTCAATCGCTTCCCACATGCGCATCACGGTGCCTTCCGGCTCCACGCGGGCGAGCGAGCCTTTCTTCACCTTGCCCTCCACCACCGCCATTTCGTTCATCAGCTGCGGGTTGGCAAAAGTGGCGCGTTGCGCGGTGAGATGGTCGCCGCGATGGGTGGCGTAGGAATTGAAGTCTTCTTCCGGCAAACCCATTTTGGCGAGGTACTCGCCGGCGGCGCTGTCGAGCAGGATGGCGTTGGAGGGCGAGAGATGGTCGGTGGTGATGTTGTCCGGCAGCACGGCCAGCGGCCGCATGCCTTTAAGGGTGCGCTCACCGGCCAGCGCGCCTTCCCAATACGGGGGGCGGCGAATGTAGGTGGACATCTCCCGCCAGTCGTACAGCGGGCTGACCTTGGTCGCTGGCCCGCCCTTGTCTTCAAACATCGGGATGTAGACCTTGCGGAACTGCTCGGGCTTCACGCTGGCGCTGACAATGGCGTCGATTTCCGCATCCGACGGCCACAGGTCTTTCAGCAGGATGGGCTGGCCGCTGGCGTCGGTGCCAAACGAATCTTTCTCGATATCAAACCGCACCGTGCCGGCCAGCGCATAGGCCACCACCAGGGGCGGCGAGGCCAGAAACGCCTGCTTGGCATACGGGTGAATACGGCCGTCGAAATTGCGGTTCCCCGAGAGTACCGCCGTGGCGTAGAGGTCGCGGTCGATGATTTCCTGCTGGATCACCGGGTCCAGCGCACCGGACATGCCGTTACAGGTGGTGCAGGCAAAGGCCACGATGCCAAAGCCGAGCGCTTCGAGTTCCGACTTCAGGCCGGCCTCTTCCAGATACAGCGCAACGGTTTTGGAACCCGGTGCGAGCGAACTTTTCACCCAGGGCTTGCGAGTAAGGCCGAGCCGATTGGCGTTGCGCGCCAGCAGGCCGGCGGCAATCACGTTGCGGGGATTGGAGGTATTGGTGCAGCTCGTAATGGCCGCGATGATCACCGCCCCGTCCGGCATCTGGCCGGGCGTTTCGGTCCAGGGCGCGGCAATGCCCTTGGCGGCCAAGTCGCTGGTCGCCACCCGCGCATGCGGATTGCTGGGGCCGGCCATATTGCGCACGACGCTCGAGAGATCAAACGCGAGTTCACGCTCATACACCACGCCGGCGAGGCTGTCGGCCCACAGGCCGGCTTCCTTCGCGTAGGTCTCCACCAGCTTCACGTTGTCATCGCTGCGGCCGGTGAGCTTGAGGTAATCAAGCGTTTGTTGGTCGATAGAGAACATTGCCGCCGTGGCGCCGTATTCCGGGGCCATATTGGAAATGGTGGCGCGGTCGCCGAGCGTCAGTGACGACGCGCCCGCCCCATGGAATTCGAGATAAGCGCCGACCACCTTGGATTTGCGCAGGAACTCGGTAAGCGCCAGCACCAGATCGGTGGCGGTAATGCCGGGCTGCAGCTTGCCGGTGAGCTTCACGCCCACAATTTCCGGCAAGCGCATCCAGGACGCGCGCCCCAGCATCACGTTCTCCGCTTCCAGCCCGCCCACGCCGATCGCAATCACGCCCAGCGCGTCCACGTGCGGGGTGTGGCTGTCGGTGCCGACGCAGGTGTCGGGGAAAGCCACACCGTCCTGGGCGTGAATCACCGGCGACATCTTCTCCAGATTGATCTGGTGCATGATGCCGTTGCCCGCTGGAATCACGACCATGTTGTCGAAGGCGAGCTTGGTCCAGTTGATGAAGTGAAACCGGTCTTCGTTGCGCCGATCTTCAATCGCGCGATTCTTCTCGAAGGCCTGCGGATCGAAACCGCCACACTCCACCGCCAGTGAGTGATCGACGATCAGCTGCACCGGCACCACGGGATTCACCTTGGCCGGATCACCGCCCTGATCGGCAATCGCATCGCGCAAGCCGGCAAGATCGACCAGCGCGGTCTGACCCAGAATGTCGTGACACACGACACGGGCCGGAAACCACGGAAAATCGAGCTCGCGTTTGACTTCGATGATCTGCTTCAGACAGTCGGCAATGATGGCCGGATCCGCGCGGCGCACGATGTTTTCAGCGTGCACGCGCGCGGTGTAAGGCAGCTTTTCCCATGCGCCGGGCTGGAGGTCGTTCACCGCGGCACGGGCGTCGAAATACTCGAGCGTCGTGCCGGGCAGCGGTTTGCGATAGGCGGTGTTCGTCATGCGGGGAGTTCCGTTACTTGCGGCGCTTGAGGGGCACGAACTTCTGGTCTTCCGGACCGGTGTAGTTGGCGCTGGGGCGGATAATCTTGCCGTCGATGCGCTGTTCAATCACATGCGCAGACCAGCCGGCGGTGCGCGCAATGACGAACAGCGGCGTAAACATCGCGGTCGGCACGCCCATCATGTGGTAGCTCACCGCGCTGAACCAGTCGAGGTTGGGGAACATCTTCTTGATTTCCCACATCACCGTCTCAAGACGTTCGGCGATGTCATACATTTTCATGTTCTTCTCTTCCGCCGAGAGCTGGCGGGCGACTTCCTTGATGACCTTGTTACGCGGATCGCCCACGGTGTACACGGGGTGACCAAAGCCAATCACGACTTCCTTGCGTTCGACGCGGGCGCGGATATCGGCCTCGGCTTCGTTGGCGTTGTCGTAACGCTTCTGGATTTCGAACGCCACTTCGTTGGCGCCGCCGTGCTTCGGCCCGCGCAGCGCGCCGATGCCGCCGCAGATGGCAGAGAACATGTCGGAGCCGGTACCGGCTACCACGCGCGAGGTAAACGTGGACGCGTTGAACTCATGCTCCGCGTAAAGAATGAGCGAGGTGTGCATGGCGCGCACCCAGGAATCGCGCGGCTTTTCACCGTGCAGCATGTGCAGGAAGTGGCCACCGATGGAGTCGTCGTCGGTTTCCGTCTCGATGCACTTGCCGTTGTGGCTGAAGTGATACCAGTACAGCAGCATCGAACCGAGCGAAGCCATGAGCTTGTCGGCGATGTCGCGCGCGCCGGGATGGTTGTGGTCGTCCTTCTCGGGCGACAGACAGCCCAGCACGGACACGCCCGTACGCATCACGTCCATCGGATGGGCGTAGGGCGGCAGTTCTTCCAGCGCCGACTTCAGCGCCGCCGGCAGGCCACGCAGGGCTTTCAGTTTGGCCTTGTAGGCGGCGAGTTCGGGCACGGTCGGCAGCTTGCCGTGCACCAGCAGATGGGCGATTTCCTCGAACTCGCAGGTGTTCGCGATGTCGAGGATGTCGTAGCCGCGATAGTGCAGATCGTTACCGCTGCGGCCCACGGTGCACAGCGCGGTGTTACCAGCGACGGTGCCGGAAAGGGCAACGGATTTCTTCGGTTTCGGCAGGTTGGGGGTGGTCTCGGACATGGTCATTCTCCTGTTGAAATCAATCGTGTACGGCGCTGGCCGTTACTTGCCCTTCTTGAACAGCTGGTCGAGTTTGTCTTCGTAGGCATGGTAGCCGAGGAAGTCATAAAGCTCGCTACGCGGCTGCATGAGATCGAGCACGTTTTTCTGCGTGCCTTCCTTGCGAATGGCTTCCATCACGTTCAAGGCCGCACGCTGCATGGCGCGGGTGGGTGACAGCGGATAGAGCACCATCGCAATGCCCTGCGCGCCCAGCTCATCCACCATGTAGTAAGGCGTGGTGCCGAACTCGGTGAGGTTCGCCAGCACCGGCGCTTTCACCGCGTCGCAGATTTGCTTGTACATGGTGATGTCGGTCATGGCCTCGGCAAAGATGGCGTCGGCGCCGGCTTCGATGAAGGCGCAGGCGCGGTCGATCACGCCGTTCAGGCCTTCGACCTGCAAGGCATCGGTGCGCGCCATCACCACGAAGTCCGCGTCGGTCTTGGCATCCACCGCGGCTTTCACGCGGTCGACCATTTCATCGGTCGACACCACTTCCTTGTTGGGGCGATGGCCGCAGCGCTTCTGCGACACCTGGTCTTCGATATGCATGCCGGCCACGCCGGCGGCGGTCATTTGCTTCACGGTGCGGGCGATATTGAACGCGCCGCCCCAGCCGGTATCGGCGTCGACCAGCAGCGGCAGATCTACCTGGCTGGTGATGCGACGCGCGTCGATGAGCACGTCGTCCAGCGAGGTCATGCCCAGATCCGGCAGGCCGTAGGAGTAATTGGCCACGCCGGCGCCAGAGAGATAAATCGCGCGGAAGCCGGTGCGCTTGGCCATCATCGCGGCGTAGGCGTTAACGGTGCCAATAATCTGCAGGGGCTGCTCCTCGCGGATGGCGAGGCGCAGGCGAGCGCCGGCGGTGAGTTGCTGAGTCATGAGAGCTCCTTCTGGTGTTTTTCAATGTTCTGTCGGGCCGAGCTGATGTGTCGGCGCATCAGCATTTCGGCGAGGTCGCCGTCGCGCGCTTCGATCGCTTCGGCAATGCGCTGATGTTCTCCAAAGGCCTTTTGCGGCCGGTTGGCGTAGGCGCTGATCTGATAGCGATACATCCGGATGCGGTGGTAAAGCTCGCCGATCAGCAGCTGGGTCAGCTGGGTGTTATGGCTGCCCTGAATAATGCGGTAGTGGAAATCGAGGTCGCCTTCCTGCTGGAAGTAGGCCATGTCGGCTTTCAGGGCTTCGTCCTGCTCGTGGGCGGCGAGCAGCGCCTTGAGACCGGCGACTTCGTCCGGCGTCATCAGCGTGGCGGCGAGGCGCGCGGCCATGCCTTCCAGCGCCTCGCGCACATAGTAGATTTCGATAAGCGCGGCCTGACTTAAAGCCGCGATGCGGATCCCCACATGTGGGGTGCGCTCCACCAGACGCCGGGATTCCAGCCGCCGCAGGGCTTCGCGTAAGGGCCCCCGGCTGGTGCCGAAGCGCTCGGCCAGTTCGGTCTCGCCCACCCGCGACCCCGGCGCAATCTCGCCGCGCACAATCGCGTCCTGCAACGCTTCAAACACCCGGTCAGCGGCGGTGCGCAGGGCTTTAACGTCGTCGATTTCGGGGTTGAACACGGCTGTTGTGCACAATGCAGGGGACATGACCGGAAAATAGCGGGCGAAGCGGCGGCCGGTCAAGGCGCATTGTCGACAATCTTTGGATAATGGCTCACGCGGTGCCAGCACTGGCCGCAAGCCCGGGGCGCTTGCCGGGCGTCTGCGTTCGACGCAAACGCCCGGCCTTCGCGAGAGATTAAGCCAGCCCGTTCTGGAAGCTGGCTTCGGTTTTGGCGCGCAATTCTTCCAGCGTCACGCCGTCCGCCAGTTCTACCAGTCGCGCGCCGCCGCCTTTACGGTCGATCTCGAACACGGCAAGGTCGGTCACCAGCAGGTCCACCACGCCCTTGCCGGTGAGCGGCAGGGTGCAACTGGGTTTGAACTTGGATTCCCCGCTCTTCTCGCAGTGTTCCATCACCACCACCACGCGGCGCACGCCGGCGACCAAATCCATCGCCCCGCCCATGCCCTTCACCATCTTGCCGGGCACCATCCAGTTCGCCAGATCGCCCGTCGCCGAGACCTGCATGCCGCCAAGAATCGACAGATTGATGTGCCCACCGCGAATCATCGCGAAGCTGTCGGCGCTGGAGAAATAGCTGGTCTGCGGCAGTTCGGTAATGGTCTGCTTGCCGGCATTGATGAGGTCGGCGTCTTCTTCGCCTTCAAAGGGAAACGGGCCCATACCCAGCATGCCGTTCTCGCTCTGGAGGGTGACCGTCATGCCGTCCGGGATCACATTGGCCACCAGCGTGGGGATGCCGATGCCCAAGTTCACATAAAAGCCGTCGCGCAGTTCCTGCGCGGCGCGCGCCGCCATTTGTTCACGAGTCCAGGCCATTAGTTGCTCTCCCGCGGACGCGTGGTGCGTCGTTCGATGTGCTTGACGTAGTTTTGCCCCTGAACGATGCGCTGCACGTAGATGCCCGGGGTGTGGATCTGGTCGGGGTCGATGCTGCCCACCGGCACGATTTCTTCTACTTCGGCAATCGTCACGCGGCCAGCGGTGGCCATCATGGGATTAAAGTTGCGCGCCGTTTTGCGGTACACGAGGTTGCCTTCGGTATCTGCCTTCCAGGCCTTCACCAGCGAGATGTCGGCCACGAGGCCGGTTTCCATCACATACCACTCGCCGTTGAACTGGCGGGTTTCCTTGCCTTCGGCCACCGCCGTGCCGTAGCCGGTGCGGGTATAGAACGCCGGGATCCCGGCGCCGCCGGCACGAATACGCTCGGCCAGCGTGCCCTGCGGATTGAACTCAATTTCCACTTCGCCGTTCATGAAGCGGGTTTCAAGAATCTTGTTCTCGCCCACATAGCTCGCCAGCACTTTGCGGATCTGGTTGTTGGCCAGCACCAGCCACATGCCGTGCTCGTCGCAGCCCACGTTGTTGCCAATGACGGTGAGATTTTTGGCGCCCGAATCGCGCAAGGCGGTAATGAGGTTTTCGGGAATGCCGCAGAGGCCGAAGCCGCCCGACATCACGGTGATGCCATCGGCGGTCAGACCCTCGAGCGCGTGATGCGCGTCCCGGTAGAGCTTGGAAGACATAAAGGCTCCGGTAGTCAGTGGAAAGGAAAAGCGGCAGGCGGTGATGCCTGCCCGCACGAAGTCTGGGGCCGCGAGAGCCCGGCGCTAGCCTAAGTCGTTTTGCGCCGTTGCTCTAGCCTGCGCCGCTGCAGCGCCGTCGCGGTCTAGAACAAAGGTACCGGCAGCAACTCGAATTTGCGGGTTAACTGCAGACGCAGCGCAACGCCGGGCAGCGGCGGCAGGACGCCGCCTTCCGGCGCTACCGACAGCACCAGTTCCCGGCGCGCCGGCAGGTCGCCCGGCGAGTTGAGCCACAGCAGCGTCTTGCCGCGCTCACCGGCGGCGAGCGCCACCGGCACCTGACGGGTCAGCAGGGTTTGCTCGCGACGTCGCACCACAAGGTTCAGGGTCAGCGCGATGGGGCCGTGGGTGTCGGCCGCCTCTCCTTCCAGCAGGATCTCCAGGTAATAGCGCCCGGTCCTATCGAGATACAGCGGCACGGCCGGGTTGCCTGCGGGCTCCAGCAGCGTGTTCACCATCAGGCGGCCGGGCGAAGGTTCCACGTAACGTGCGGTTTGGGCGGCGACGGCGAGCGGGAACAGCAGGCTCAGCAGGAGCGTGAAGGCACGGGCATTCATCATCAAAATTCCTTTATTGAGGGCGGCGACGCTAGACCAACCCGGCGATGGCGGTGACGGATTCGCGCAGGCCGTCGCTGGGCACACCTTCCACCCGCAGGCGGGTGACCACCAGATGCGATATGCCGAGCGTTTCCCGATACACCGCAATTTTATCTTTCACCTCATGGCGGTCGCCTATGATGGCCCAATCGTCGGCCTGTGGTGAACTGGCAAGGCCACTGGGTAAGGTCAGCGTGGACAAGCGCTCGCGCAGCGTGTTGAGCGTGGCGCGTGAATCGCTCACAAAGACCGTTCGCATCACCGGGCGGAGCGTCATGGGCGGATGCCCGGCCGCCGCAAGCGCCGCGTCATAGCGCGCAAAGTTAGTCGTGAGATCCGCCAGCGTTTCGATGGGCGAGGCCAGATAGGGCAGGCCCAGGCGGCCCACCTGCGCCAAGGCCTTGGGCCCGAACGCCGCCACCCACACCGGCGGATGCGGCTGCTGCAGCGGCCGCGGTTCAACGGTAACCGCAGCGCTGCCGTCGGCGTGCAAAGACACCGCCTCGCCGCGCCAGGCGCTCAGCATCAGCGTATAGGCCCACTCGAAAAGCTCGCGCTTCTCACCCGGATCAATCGCGAACGCCTTGAGCGTTTCCCGCGAATACCCGCGCCCGACGCCCAGAATCACCCGCCCTTCGCTCAGGCGATCGAGCACCGCCACCTGCTCGGCGGCCAGCAGCGGATTCCGCAAGGGCAAGAGATAGCTGGTGGTGGCGAGCTTCATCTCGCGGGTCGACGCCGCCACCGCCGCCAGCAGCATCAGCGGGTCGGGGATTGCATAGGGATTGAAATGATTCTCCGGCAGCCAGAACGAGCGATAGCCGAGCGACTCCGCGTAAGCCGCCTGCGTGGCGAGCGAATGCGCGGTAAGCGAGGAGAAATCCCAGGGCGTGAGGCCCAGTTCCAGCGCGGGCAAGGGCGCGCTCATGACAGGACGCGGCCAGCGCGGCGCACACAACAAACGACTTGAGTCATCGCGGGTTCCTGCTTAACGGTGGGGGCATCAGGCAAAGCGCTCGGCGCGGCCGTGCGCGGTGTTGAAATCAATCAGCGGGCCTTTGGGCACCATGCCGCCCCGGCCAATCATGCCGTAGTAGCCGGCCTTGATCTCCGCCAGATTCACCGTGCCAGCGACCGCCGGCAGTTGGTACAAATCCCGCGTATAGGCCCAGAGATTCGGGTAGTCGACGACGCGCCGGAGGTTGCACTTATAGAGCGGGTAGTACACCGCATCGAAGCGCACCAGACAGGCAAACAGCCGCCAGTCTGGTTCGGTGGGGCTATTGCCCAGCAGGTAGCGCTGATGCGCAAGCCGCGTTTCCAGTTCGTCGAGCGCACCGAACACGCGGTCGAAACCCGCCTCGTACTGCGCCTGATCTTTCGCCAGCAAGCAGCGATACACGCCGTCGTTGAGGCGCTCGGCCACAAACTCGTTCAGGGCATCAATCGCGGGCCGCAGGGCGAGCGGGTAGAAGTCGCGCTCGGGGTGTTCGGCCAGCGCGTTGAATTCGTTATTGAACAGGCGCGCGATGGCGCCCGAATCATTGTTGACGATGCGGCGCGTGTGCTTGTCCCACAGCACGGGCACGCTGACGCGGCCGGTGAAGCCTGGATTGGAGGCCGAATACAGCGTATGCAGATGCGTCGCGCCCAGCGCCGGATCCGAGTAGCGCCCGCGCTCCCCGAACCACCAGGACTCCTTGCCCATGCTGGGTTCCAGCAACACCAGATCGATCGTCGCCGTCAGGCCTTTCTGCGCGCGCGTCACCAGCGCCCGATGCGACCATGGGCAGGTCCAGTTGCAGTACAGCGCGTAGCGGCCCGATTCAGGCAAGAACGCCGTCGACCCGTCGGCGCGGATTGCGTCGTGAAAGCCGCTGTCGAAGCGCACCTTGCTGCCGTCGCGCGCAAATTCGCGCAGGTCTTCCCGCTGCCATTGGCCGTTGACCAGCATGCCCATTGCCGTGCCCCGTTCGCGTGTGGTGATGAGGCCGGCGGCCGGCCTTGAGCTTGAATAGTCGCACAGCCTCCCGCTCGCCACGACCTCAAGGCCAATTGATCCGCGCCAAGGGCCGCCTGCTCGCCGCCAACCATACTCCGGCAGGCGCCAGTCCGGCGCCCTTGGACGAGGTGACGCATGCAGGACCGGAAACGCTTTCCCCGCTGGTTGCTCGGCGTGGGCCTGATGGGTGGCGCCGCGACCGCCGTCGGCGCCATCGCCTGGCATCAATGGAAAACCCCGGACGCCAGCCACTGGGTGGCCGCCGCCGACGCCGCGCGCCAGCAAGGTTCGCTCAAGGAAGCAGTGATTCACTATAAGAGCGCGCTGCAGCTCACGCCGGAAGATTTGCCCACCCGCTGGCATCTGGGCCAGACCTATCTGGCGCTCAATCAACCGGCCGCTGCGCTGTCTGAATTAAGCCGGGCCGAGGCGCTGGCCGCGACCACGCCGGCGGTGAGTCTTGATCTCGCCCAGGCGCAAATTGACCTCGCGCGCTACGCCGAGGCGAACACCACGCTGGACAGCTACCGGGGGCCGCGCACGCCTGAACTCGACGCGATGAAAGTGAAAGCCAAGCTCGGCCTCGGCCACACCGCAGAGGCGAAAACCCTGCTCGAAGCCGCGCAGCAACACGCCCCCGACGCCGCGAGTCTGGATGTCGCCACCGCCCGTCTGGCCTTATCCCAGCGCGACATCAGCGGCGCGTCGGCCGCCCTCGATAAAGCACTCGCCACCAGCCCGAAGAATCTGGAAGCGCTCACGCTGAAAGCCCGCATCGCGCTGTCGCAAGGCAATCTGACGGCCGCCTTGAGCGGCTTTGAGACGGCGCTGGCGCTGGCGCCAGAGGATCTTGAAGCGCTGGCCGGCCTCGCGCAGGCGCAAATCGGCACGCGTCAACTGGAGGCCGCGAGCGCGAGCGTGTCGCGCTTGAAACACCTCGCGCCCAAATCCGGGGAGGTGCTGTTGCTGAGCGGCATGCTGGCGTATGCGAGAGAAGACTGGGCGCAGGCCAGCAGCACGCTCGCCGAGTTCGTGAACCTGCAGCCCCGACAGCCACAGGCCTTGCTGATGCTGGCCGGCAGCTATTTTCGTCAGGGCGATTTCCACCGCGCCGAAGCGCTGTTGACCACCCTCACCAAGCTGGTCCCCGACCACGATGCCGCGCGCAAACTGCTGGCGGTGGTGCTGCTGAAACAGCATCGCGGCAGCGAGGCGGTCGAAGCCTTGAGTCCTTTGCTGAACGATCCGAAGCGCCCCGCCGACGCCGGTCTGCTCGCGCTGCTGAGTCATGCCTATGCGGCCAGCGGCGACTCGGTGCGGGCGCGGAGCGCGCTCAAGCAAGCGCAAAGCCTCGCGCCAGACCACACCTCAGCCGTGCAGACCCAACTCGCCACCGCCCAGTTCGCCAGCGGCAATCCCCAGGGCGGGCTGGCCGCGCTGAACAAGGTCGCCGAGCAGTCGCCGGAAAATCTTGCCGTGCGCCAAACCCTCACCTCCTGGCAGGTTGCGCAGGGTGACGCCGCCGCCGCGCTGGAGTCCGCCCGGATGCTGGTCGAACTCGCGCCCGGGGAAGCGCTCTCGCACAATCTGGCAGGACTGGCGTACGCGCGGGCCGGCAAGGGACAAGAAGCCAGCGCCGCCTTCGCCAAAGCGCTGGCACTCAAACCGGACTTCGCGCCAGCGCTGGCCAATCAGGGCTTCATGGCGCTCGGCAATCGGCAGGACGATGTGGCGCAAGCCAAGCTCGAAGCCGCCTTGAAGGCCGATAAGGCCTACACGCCGGCGGTGCTTGCGCTGGTGGCCTTGAAGGACCGCAAGGGCGACGCGGCAGGCGCCACCACGGTGCTGAACGATGCGCTGGCGACCCAGCCGGATGAACCAGAACTGCGCTGGCAGCTCGCCGAGCATCAACTGCGGGCGGGGGAACGCGAGTCCGCGCGCAACAACGCGGAGCAAGCGTTCAAACAGACCGCCGCCTCTCCCTTGAGCCAGCTCCGCTGGGGCACCTTCCAACTCCGCCTCGGCGCCGCCGAAGAGGCTTTCAAGACCTTGAGCGGCGTGCATGCGGCGGCGCCGAACGATGCCCGCATCACCTATTTCCTCGCCGAGTCAGAACGCGCCACGCAGCGCTACAAGCCGGCACGAGAGCACTATGAAGCGGCGCTGAAAACGCATCCCGGCGTGCTGCCGATGTGGTGGAGCCTGTTTGCGACCGAACTCGCCGACCGCCAGTACGCGGCGGCCGGCCGGGTGGTGGAACGCATGCGTCAGCAATTCCCCAAGCTGGTGGACGCCGACAGCGCGGCCGGCGAACTCGCCACCGCGCAAAACCAGCGGGCAGCCGCCACCACCGCCTTCCGCACCGTGTTCAAGGCCGAGCCCAGCACGCGCGCCCTGCTCCGCTTGGTCACGGCGCAACGGGCCGAAAAAGATGCTGACGGCGCGCGCAACACCCTCAGCGAGTGGCTTGGCCGCTATCCGGACGACGTCATGGCGCGGCTGACGCTGGGGGCGCTGGCACTCGACACCAAAGACTGGGCGGCCGCGCAGGCAGCCTTCGAGAAGGTGCTGGAAAAAGTGCCCGACCAGCCGCTGGCGCTCAACAATCTCGCCTGGCTGTACGACCGTCAGAACGATCCGCGGGCGCTCCCGTTGGCGGAACGCGCGCATCAGAAAATGGCCGGCGATCCCAACAGCGCCGACACCCTGGGCTGGATTCTGGTGCGTAAACAGCGCGTGCAGCAGGGGCTCGCGCTGTTGGAAGGCGCGCATAAGGCACGGCCGGACGATCCCAACGTGGCCTATCACTACGCCTACGCGCTGGCGGAGGCTGGCATGAAAGACAAGGCGCGGGCCACAGCCGAAGCGCTGCTCGCCAAGGGGCTTGAGTTTGAAGCGCAGGCCGACACCCGCACGCTGCTGCTCACCTTACGGGCGAGCAAGGCACCCGGTCCCTATGGCATGAACTGAGGGCCTTGGCGGCGCCGGCGGCGCTCGATTTTGGGGGTTGGCGGGGGTAGCCGCCGCTGGCGACAACCCCGACCGGATGACCCGCCATGCCAGGACGGACCCTGCTCCCGGAACGCAGCGCACAGCTGCGCCACTCCCACCAGCCTGACTGCGTGCGACGGCGCGCGGTGTTGCGCGACACCCTCGCCGCCTTCGTGCAGGCCGAAGCACCGGACCACTATCAGCGTCTGGCCGCCGCCAAGCTTGCCCGCTGGCAGGCGCGGGCGGTGGCGGCGAATGGCCCGCTGCGCGTAGAAGTGCAGGCCGGCGACTGGGGCGAAGTGACCGGCGCCGTGACCGCGCGCGATGGCCACTGCTTTGCGGTCCTGAACATGGCCAACGCGTATGTGCCAGGCGGCGGCGATGTGGAAGGCCTGGTGGCGCAGGAAGAAAACATGTTCCGGCGCACCGACTGCCACTTCTCTATCGACGACCACTGCTTTGACCGCGCGCGCGACGCCTACCACCCCGCGTTCACCGAGTTGCTGGAGGCCGCAGACGGGCGGGTGTATCTGGACACCGCACGGCCACGGCTTTGCCTGCGCGGCCCCGAGCAACGGGAGCGCCCGGATCTGGGTTATGCCTGGCTGGCACAGCCGGCGATCTTTCCGTTTTACGAACTGCGCGCCGCCGCCACCGATTTGCGCGACGGCTCGCCGTTTTCTGCCCCCGAAATGCGCCGCCGGATCGCGGCCCAACTCGACACCCTCCGCGCTCACGGTCTGCGCCACGCGGTGCGCGGCGCGTTCGGCTGCGGGGCGTTCCAGAACCCCGCCGCGCAGGTGGCCACGCGGTACCGCGAGGAAATTGCGCGCCGCGCGGACGACTTCACGCGCATTGTGTTCGCCGTGTTTCATGCGGGCTACGGGCCGGACAATTTTCAGCCGTTTGCAGCGGCCTTCCGCGATTTCGCGCCTATCGCGCCGTGGCGAGATGTAAAAAAAGCCCGAATATCCCGCTAAAACCCGGGCCGCCCTGTCGATTTTTTTTACAGTTCGGCGTGCATTCGTGCGGCCCGCGGGCCAAACCGGCAAGCCGCGCCAGCAACCACAAGGCGCACAAGGCGCTGGCCTGCTTCGTGCTTTGAATCAACCGGGGCGCGGCTCACAGATCCGTCTGGTGATCAGAGGTCTTCGAGCCTGCGTCATTTCGGTAACCGCAAGGAAAGGACTCAATCATGAAACACAGCAGCAGATGGGCGCTCACCGCTTTAGCGATGGCGTTTGCAGGCATGGCGCAGGCCGGCGTGCTCTACAGCAACAACGCCGGCACCCCGTTCGTGCAGTCGTTCGACACCACCACCGGCGCCCAGATTTTTAGCTTTACCGCCTCCGGCGGGAACGGCCGTGGCGTGGTGACGGTGGGCGATGTGGTGTACACCACGGATGCCAGCACGCCCTTCATTGGCAAGTTTGATCGGCTGACCGGCGCCTCGCTGGGCGGCTTTAATGTGGTGGGCGCGCCGGGCGGGATTTCCACCATCAGCTTCGACGGCGATAACTTCTGGACCAGCGACTACACCGGTTCCAACAAGGCCTACTACGTGCAAAACGGCACCGGCGTGGTGTTGAAGACCGTTACGCTCGCCAACTCCATCGGCTTCTACGACGGCCTTGAGTACTTCAAGGGCAAACTGATCGCCAACCGCTTCGACGGTGGTCTGGTCGGTGGCAATCAGTACAGGGTCTACGACACCGACGGCAATCTGCTACAGGCCAACTTCATTGATACCACCGGCCACGGCAATGGCACGGGTATCGCGTTCGATGGCACCAATTTCTATGTGTCCGATATCTTCAATGGCCGCGCCACCATCTGGAGCGGCCTCGACGGCAGCTTCCTCGGTGCCCTGACGCTCACAGGGAGCGCCAACATCGTCGAAGATCTGTCCTTCGACTTTGAAGGTCGTGATGACACCTGTCGCATCGATTGTCCGATGCCGGAGCCGGGTTCGCTGGGCTTGCTCGGGATCGCGCTGGCCGGTTGGGTCGGTGCCCAACGCAAAGCCAAACAGGCGCTCTGATGGCGCAGACGCCACGCCGGTGCAAGGCCGGCGTGGTGTTTCTGGCGGCACGCGGACATTGCTCCCGCGCCGATCAGGTCTGGTCCTTCGTCGCCCCGCGCCAGGCTGGCCACACAAACCCGGTCGCGGGCGTGGCTGACGCCACCGGCGCCGTTTGCCCGGCGGCTTCGCGCAGTTTGTCTTTCTTGCTTTTGCGTTTGCCCTTGATGCCGCCGGTGGCGGCTGCGGGGACCTCGGTCTCGACGGGTTCAAAGCCGGGGATGACTTCGCGCGGCAAGGCCAGTTCGTGGCGTTTCTCGATAAGCCGGAAATGCGCTTCGGTCGCGGCACTCACAAAACTCACCGCCGTCCCCTCCTCGCCCGCGCGCCCGGTGCGACCAATGCGGTGGACGTAATCCACCGCTGAGCGCGGCAGGTCGTAGTTCACCACCGCCGGCAGCTGCGCGATGTCGATGCCGCGCGCGGCCAGATCGGTGGCGACCAGCACCCGCGTGCGCTGGGCTTTGAAATCGGCCAACGCGTCGCGCCGAACCATTTGCGCCAGTTCACCGTGCAGGGCGACCGCGCCGATCCCGGCGCGGCGCAGTTTGGTGGCCACGTGTTCGGTCGAATAGCGGGTGGCCACAAACACCAGCACCTGCGGCCAGCCGTGGGTTTCAATCAAGCGGCGTAACAGCTGCGTGCGACGCGAGGCGTCGACCGCGATGGCCCGCTGCTGGATCACCGCCGGCGGGCCGGCGGCTATCTCGACCCGCGCCGGATCTCGCAACAGCTGCGCGGCGAGTCCCAGCACTTCATCGGGAAAGGTCGCCGAGAACAGCAGGGTTTGGCGTGGCGACGGCAGGGCGTCGAGTAACTCGGCGAGTTCGTCTTCAAACCCGAGTTCCAGCAGACGATCGGCCTCGTCCAGCACCAGCGTTCGCAGCCCACGAAAACTGAGCGCGTTATGCGCCAGCAAATCGAGCAGACGACCCGGCGTGGCGATGACGATGTCGGCGCCGCCGCGCAGGGCCATCATTTGCGGATTAATGGAAACCCCGCCCACCGCGGTGACCACTTTGATCGACTGCGGCAGATCGCGCGCCAGATCCGACATCACCTGCGCGATCTGCTCCGCCAGCTCGCGGGTGGGCGCCAGCACCAGCGCCTGCAGGGCGCGGGGAGATTCGGGCGGCGTGTGCAGTCGCTGCAACAGCGGCAAGGCGAAGGCGGCGGTTTTACCCGAGCCGGTCTGCGCGCTGGCCTGCAGATCGCGCCCGGCGAGAATGAGCGGGATGGCTTCGCGCTGCACCGGCGTGGGCTCGACATAACCGCGCGCCCCGGCCGCCGCCGCCAGGCTGTCGTGCAAACCCAGGGCGGCGAAACTCATGCCGAGAGGTCCAGCTCGCGGATGCGGAAATTGCGGCCTTTGATTTTGCCGCTGCGCAGTCGCGCCACGGCCTGAGAGTGCCAGTCGCGCGCAATCGCGACATAGCTGCGGGTGGGAAAGATATCGATCTTGCCAATCGCGGTGGCCGGCAGACCGGCGTCACCGGTCAAGGCGCCCAGCAGATCGCCGGGGCGCAGTTTGTCCTGACGCCCGGCATCCACAATCACCGTGCGAAACGCGGGCTGCGGTGCTTTCTCCGTGCGCCCCGCCGGCACCCAGGGCAGCCAGCGCAGACGTTCGCCGGTGCGCTGTTCAATCTGGCGCGCGCGGGGGACCTCGGCCGGCGCGCAGAGACTCAGGGCCAGACCGTGCTTACCCGCACGGCCGGTGCGGCCAATGCGATGCAGATGGGTATCGGGGTCGTTGGCCAGATCGTAGTTGATGACCATCGGCAGGTCGGCGATGTCGAGCCCTCGCGCGGCGACGTCCGAGGCCACCAGCACGGTAGCGCTGCGGTTGGCAAAGCACACCAGCAGTTCGTCGCGCTCGCGCTGGTCGAGTTCGCCGTGCAGCGCCAGCGCGGTGAATCTTTGCGCCGTGAGCGCGCTCGCCACGGTGCGCACTTCCTGCCGCGTGTTACAGAACACCACCACGGATTCCGGCCGGTGTTGCAGCAGGAGCCCGCTGAGCGCGGCCAGCTTGCGGCTGGGGTCCACTTCAAAAAAGCGCTGTTCGATCAGCGCCACGGCCGGGTCGTCGTCCACCGTCACATCCAGCGCGTCGCGCTGCAGACGTCGGCTGATGTCGCGGATCGGCGGCGGAATGGTGGCGGAGAACAACAGCGTTTGGCGGGGTTTGGGGATGGCGGAGAGGATGCCGGTAATGGCTTCGCCAAAGCCCATGTCGAGCATGCGGTCGGCTTCGTCCAGCACCAGCGTGCGCACCGCCGGCAGCGAGATGGGCGGCGGCTGTGTCGCGCGATGTGAAAATGCCTGTGCATTCGAGCGCGATATCAACGCCGAGTTCCTTGTGCGGAAGCTGGGCGGGATCGCGCACGGCGGTGACCTTGATCGGGCCGCGACCAACATCGATCGTGTCGCCTGAGACAGTTACTGTGCCAGGGAAGCGGCCATGGACGGAGTCAAAGCGCATGAGATGGGCATTGGTCTCGACAGGGCCGAGATCATTGATCGCCACGACTTCGATGTCGGTGCGGCCGGACTCGATGATCGCACGGAGAACATTGCGGCCGATGCGGCCAAACCCATTAATTGCAACGCGGACTGCCATGAAAATCTCCTGTTATCTGATCAATGAAAACGCATCGGGAATACACGAACGTAACGCTTACCCGAGACGGGCAAGCGCTTTTTGCACAACGGCTTCCGCCGTAATGCCGAAATGGGCGTAGAGTTCCTTATAGGGCGCACTGGCACCGAAGCCGGTCATGCCAACAAAATGCCATCGGAGCCGATGAGACGATCCCATCCCATGCTGACGGCGGCTTCGATGCCGATTTTAACGGAAGC
>CAMCQE010000017.1 GCA_945876945.1 Klebsiella pneumoniae | reverse complement strand
CCTCGGCCCGCTGCCAGCAGGGGGACGCACCGCCCATATTCGAGCACGGCGCGTAAACACCGTTCGTGGTGAGCCTGTCGAACCATGAACGGTGCTGGCTCAACGCGAACGGTGTCTCGAGATTTAACCCTCGCTCAGGCCTCAGCCGGCTGTGAACAGGAAGATGCGCCGCCTCTCTTCGAGCACGGCGCCTGAACACCGTTCGTGGTGAGCCTGTCGAACCATGAACGGTGCTGGCTCAACGCGAACGGTGTTGCGAGATTTAACCCTCGCTCAGACCTCAGCCGGCTGCCAGCAGGGCGAGGCACCGCCCTGCTCCGGGGTCGGCGGCGGCGGCAGCTTGCGCTTGTCACCTTCGCCCAGATCCGGCGGCTCGCCCGGAATTGGCTGGCCGGCGATGTAACCCATAATCCCGGACGGACGCGGCGACTCGAGATACGCCGCATCCAGACAGGCTTCGATTTCGGCCGGGGCTTTCGCGGTCTGCGCAATGGCAGCGGCCGAGAGTTCGGCTTCGCGAGTGGCGGAATACTGCGGCAGATCCGGCGCCGAGGCGCCGCGCAGCGGGCCCTGCGGCGGGCGTTCGCGCTGACGGCGGGCCAGACGCTGCAGGATGTTCCAGGCTTTCTTGTTCTGGTTGATCGGCCACACTTCAACCAAGCCGCTGGCTTCGTATTGCTTCCAGATGTCCACCGCTTTCTGCGTGCGCAGGACCACGATGGTGGCGCGATCGGTGCCCACACCGCCGCAGGCGATGTCGGCCATTTCCGCCGAGAAGTCGCCGCAGTGCTTGCACTCGGGGCGCTGGTATTCGTGCATGGCTTCTTCAAGCGGAATGCGCGCGATGTCGCCGTCTTTTTTGTAGATCAGCACTTCGCCTTTGACGTTGAACTTCGAGACGTCGGTCAGCGGAATGCCCATCTGCTGCTCAATCCGCTCGGTCATGAGTTCGGGGCGGAACACTTCGGTGCAGAAGAGACCAATGGAGAAATTCACGCGATCCACGTAGCCCTTCAAAAAGCCGCGCTGACGGCTGACGATCTGCGGCTTCTTTTTGGCCGCCATCAGAATGCTGGGGTCGACGTATTCGAGCTTGCGCAGCGGGGTGATCTGGCAGGGCACGCCGACGAAGGCGACCGACTTCAGATCTTTTTCCTTCGCCTGTTCGAGCGCGAGGTTGTTGGGCACATAGGTGTACCAGCTGGCGGAACTGGACTTGATCTCTTCCACCGTGGTCGCCATCTGCGGGCTGGGGAAGCAGGGCTTGTCAGCATCGGTCACGGTGGAGACGGCCGCGCCGTCAATCAGACCCTGTTCGCGAGCCCACACCAGAAGACCCGTGACCACACCGCCGTCCTGCGCGCGGTCCAGCAGGCTCTCCTGCTTGGTCCGCGCCACAAAGATGTGCCGATAGTTGCCGAAGATGCCTTCGTAGCCTTCCGGCTCGTCGCCAAACACCGCTTGCTTGAGGTGCGACTCGCGCGGCCACAGGCGCGGGCAGGCCGTCGCGCAGACATCGCAACCCACGCCTTCGCTAATCCCGCAGTAATCGAACGCGGCGGATTCCTTGGCGGTTTGCTTGGGCTTGCCTTCGATGTACTCGATGACGTTATGCGGACAGACGAGGACGCAGGTGCCGCACTCGCAGCAAGAGCCGGCGGCCACAACGTCGTTCATCATGTCCTTGAAGCTGTGATGGTAAAGCGAGTCCAAGAGCATCTCCTCGGTGAGCGGCATTCGGGGAAGCCTGACCGGCGGCCAGACCATACGTCGCCGTATGGTAATCGATAGAAGCGGACGCCGTCAGCGGGGCGGCTGAATTAGCGTTAAGGCTCGATCCGCACCTTGCGCAGATCGCGAATCTGCTGGCGACCCAGCACGTTCAGCAGCCCCGGCCACAGACGGTACAAACGCCACATGAGGCGCGCATAGAACGGGAAGGAAATGATGGCCTCGTTGCGCATCACGCCTTCCAGAATCTTTGCCGCTGCGGTGTCGGTGCTGACCGGCTTGAACGGCATCGCGGCCAGAATGGCCTCACGCTTCACGTTGATGAACGGCGTGGCGGTAAAGATGTTGGACTGAATGAATCCCGGGCAGACCGCGCTCACTTTGACGCCCAGCGCCTCACCCTCGGTACGCATGGAGAGCGATAAGCCCACCACCGCGTGCTTGCTCGCCGCATAGGGAGCATTGGTGGGAAACGGCACGAGGCCGGCGAGCGAGGCGATGTTCACGATATGGCCGTGGCCCTGTTTCACCATCTGCTGGTAAGCCGCGTGGGTGCCGTAGACCACGCCCATCAGGTTCACATCAATCACCTGCCGCCAATGCGCAATTTCCAGATCGCGCGCGTCCGCGCAGACGGAAATCCCGGCGTTGTTGAAGATGAAATCGAGCGCGCCATAGCGGGCGACCAGATCGCTCACGAGCGCTTGCACCGCCTCGGCGTTGGTCACATCAAGCGTTACCGCTTCCACCGCCTCGCCGCGCGCGTGCACCGCTGCGGCCTGGGCGCCGTCGATATCGGCCACCACCACACGGGCGCCGGCCGCGCTCAAGGTTTTGGCGAGCGCGGCGCCGATGCCTGTGCCGCCGCCGGTAATCAGCACCACAGCATGATGAAAAGAAGCGTTACTCATGGTTTTTTCCTCAGGCGCGGCGGATGCCGATACGGCGTCCGATCCAGTCGGGGCGTGGCAGGTCTTGTTGCGCGGCCTGCATGATTTGCAGCGCGGCCAGCACTGCGGGTTCAAAATTCGAGGTGCGACGGGTTTCCAGACTGACGTGGAGCATCAACTGCTCTTGCGTTGAAAGGAGCTGGTCGCCGCGATACATCTCCTGATACAGATGCGCGGCTTTGGCCGAGCAATCGAGAACGCGCGACTTAATCAACAACACGTCGCCCAGCCGCGCCTCGTTCTGATAGGTGATGTGCCCTTCCAGCACCATCCAGGAATTATTGGTGGCCTTGGTGTACTCATGGCCCATGCCGGCCACCTTCAGCAGTTCCTCGCCCGCGTTATCGAAGGCCAGCGTGTAGTAGGCCACGTTCATATGTTCGTTGTAGTCCAGCCACTCCGGCGGCACGGTCATTTCGGTCTCATGGATAGCAGGCAGGGCGTTCGACATGGTGGAGCTCTCTGTTGGCAGGCGCTGGGGTTGAAGCTGGATTCTGCCCGCTGGAGATGATGCGGCTCAACCGGTCTGAATAACCGCATTGCAGCATTGAAATATTTAAAAAAATCCTCCGATGACGCTCTTCGCGGGCGGGGGATTAGGAGGCTACACTCCGGCGCATCCTGTTTTCGCCAACGGCGCGATCGCCGCCGCGAGACAGACACAATCAATAAAGCCCGCGCCGGGTTAAACGTCACCAAGGGGAAAGCAATGGAAGTCGGTATTGTTCAGGTTGTTCAGAGCTGGATGTTTGAAGGCATGTCGGATGCCGAGGTTTACGCGCAGGAACTGCGTTGCGGCGTGTTGGCAGACGAACTCAACTTCGACCATCTGTGGGTGGTTGAGCATCACTTTGAGGATTACTCCTTCTGCCCGGATAACTTCGTCTACCTCGCCCACCTGGCGGGCAAGACCCAGCGCATCAAGCTGGCCACCGGTTCTTGCATCATCCCCTGGAACGACCAGCCGCTGCGGATTGCCGAGAAGGCGGCGCTGCTCGACCAGCTCTCCGGCGGCCGCGCCATCCTGGGCATCGGCCGTGGGCTGTCCCGCCGCGAATTCGACCGCTTCGGCATTTCGATGGACGAGTCGCGCGATCGCTTTGACGAAGCCTCGCCGGTGATCATCGAAGCGCTGGAAACCGGCACCTTCCCCACCCTCAACGGCAAGTTCTACAAGCAACCAGAAGCGCCGTTGCGGCCGGAACCGCTCTCTAAAGATTGGCGCAAGACCCGCGTGACGCAGGTGGCCATGAGCCCCGACTCCGCCGAGCAGGCCGCCAAACTGGGCGTGCAGATGATGGCCTTCAACTACAAGGCGCCGGACAAGCAGAAGCAGGAACTCGACGACTACGCCGCGCTGTTCCAGAAGCTGCACGGCTACGCCCCGCGCCCGCCGCTCCTCACCGAAATGACCATTTGCGATCACGACGCCAAGCGCGCGCGCGAGAACGCCGAGAAACATGTGGCCGGTTACTGCGCCTCGGTGCTCCACCACTACGAAATGCTGGGCGACCACTACAAGGACGCCAAAGGCTACAAAGCCTACGGCGACGCCGTGGACATGATGAAAGCCGCTGGCAAGGAAAACATCGCCAAGGCCTATGTGGAACAGCAGATTTGGGGCACACCGGACCAGATGTTGCGGAAGTTTGAAGAGCGCTGGGATTACTTCGGCCCGTATGGCGTGCTGGCCTGCTTCCGCTTCGCCGGCACTCCGATGGATGTGGTTGAGCGCAGCATGAAGCTCTTCGCTGCCGAAGTGGCGCCGGTGCTTCGCACCTGGTCCGCCGAATCGCCGCCGAAGAAGGCTTCCGCGGCAGCCTGAGCGAATCCGCTCAAATCGATGTTCAACGGGCCCTGCGGGGCCCGTTTGTTTTTCAGATCCCCATGCCTGACAGGCTTAGCAAGATATCGTTGGCGATATTGGTCAGGCGAGGATGCGAGACTTCAAACTCCGCGAGATCGCGCTGCATCAGCTCAATCATTTCAGGTTTTGCAGCGGGAGGCTTGGCGCTCGCAGATTCGACTTCTGCCAGCAAGGACGCCAGCGTGGGCGGAATGACCACGCCAGACTCGCGCAAGCGCGCAATCTCGGCGCGAAGTTCGCGTAACCAGCGTCGGTCGTCGTGATGACTGGGCAAAATCATTGGTCAGCCCCTTCTCAAACATGAGGGGACAGCCTGCCACGCACGGCGGCGGGGAATTCTGATTGGGATCAGAGAAGCGGGGACCGGTGCGGCGCGCCGCTCCCCGCGCAGATCAGGCAACGCGGTGAGCGCGTACCTGCGGCAACAAGCGACCGCGACGGAAACTCTCAGCCGAGACCGTATCCGGATTGAAGCGGTCTTGTAGCAGTTCGAGGCAATCCATCGGGCGCGCATCACCACACATGAAGACGTCGATCGCGGCGTAGCCGACCTCGGGCCAGGTATGGATGCTGATGTGGCTCTCGGCCAGCACCGTCACCCCGCTCACGCCAGAACCCTCACCGAAATGATGGTAGTGCGAGTGCAGGATCGTAGCGCCCGCGTGGCGGGCACCGTCTTCCAGCGCCTGACAGATGTATTCCGGCTCATGCAGACGCTTCGCACCCCAGAACTCGATCAGCAGATGGTCGCCCGCATAGCGCTCGCCGTCGTCGCCGAATTTGAAGTGGTCCAGCTGTTCGTTGTTCATGCCAACCCCCCGGTAGTGTCTTCAAGCCAACGTGGCAATGCGAAGCTGGCCACATGCAGCTCCGGCGTGTAGTGACGGGTTTCCACCCCAGAACGCGCAAATCGCGCGCGTATGTTTTCCAGATCCGGCGTCATCGCGGCGAGATCGTCGCTGGCATAGCCCAGCGACATGCTGCTGCCGTAGTAGGTTGGGACCGCCGCGAGATAGACGCGGGATTTGAGCCCCAGCCCCCGCAGCAGTTTCATCACACCCGGCGCTTCGTCCGGCTGCAGAAACGGCACGCCACCCTGCAGGGCGATGACGCCCCCGGGATTCAGCGCCTTGCGGCAGAGGTCGTAGAAGGTGTGCGAGAACAGCACTTCGGCCGGCCCGATGGGGTCGGTCGAGTCGACGAGGACGACGTCGTAGGTGTTCTTCTCGCGCTTCATGAACTCGAAAGCATCTTCGATCACGAGGCTGGCCCGCGGGTCTTTGTAAATGGCGCCCGCGTTGTTCAGCGTGGGCATCTGCTCCACGCAGTACTCCACCACCGTGCGGTCGATTTCGACCATGTCCACGTGCTCGATATCGTGCTTGAGCACTTCGCGCAGGATGCCGCCGTCACCACCTCCGACGATCATGACGCGACGCGGATTGGCGCAGCCGAACATCGGCACATGCGTCAGCATCTCGTGATAGACGAACTCATCGCGTTCGGTGGTTTGAAAAATGCCGTCCAGCACGAGCACCTTGCCCCAGCGCTTGGAGCTATAGATGTCGACCTTTTGAAACGGTGTTTGACCCTGAAAGAGATGCTCCTCGGCCGTGAAGCCCTGGAACACTTCGTCTCCGTAGAGGGTTTCCTGAATACGTTGCGACACGGGCATTACTCCGTGCGGGCCCGGACGGGCGCGTTTTCAGGGGGGGTGCGGGAGGTTCCCGCAGCAGGCAGAAAGGGGTTCATACCCCGATTCGGCGAAATTTGATCCATCTCTCCAGTAACCCTCGCAGTGAAGTGCTAATGACAACAACTACGAGAAGTGCGCCTCGGGGTCAGGCGCACCGCAAAAACGATGGCGCTAAACCTTGAGGGCTCTTCTCGACAAAACCAATGCGTCCTTACAGGAACAACTCACAAAGCCCCCAGGCTGGTGCGGAGGCGGCAATGTACACGGTTGAAAATCGATTGCAAGAAAATTCTCCCCATCAGGAAGGGGCGGTTTTGCAGACTTTTCACGGACCTGGCGCCGCGCCCGGGCTAGCCGGACAAGCATTCACGCACCCAGGGCAACAAGCGCTCCAGGCCCACCCTGAAGCCCGCTACATTGAAGTGATCGACGCCCTCTATGGTGCTTAAACGGATCGGCAAGCCACGATTCGCGAGGTCGGCAACCGCGCTCGCGGTCGAGGCCAACGGAAAGAGACGATCGCCGCCAGATTTGAGCGCCGTTACCGGCACGCTGGTCGCCAAATCCAGTTCAGGGGCCGGTCCGGCGATCGCGATGGCGGCGTTGAACTCAGCGACGCTCTCGCCCAGAAAATGCCACACCCCAATCGCGCCCATGCTGTAGCCGACCAACACACGTTGTGCGGGGTCGGTGTGATAGTGCTGTTCGAACGCTTCCATCGCGGCCAGCGCGAACGCGCGGTTGCGCGCTGTGGTCCAGTCACCACCGGCCGCCACTGGCGCGATCATCACCGCCCCGAGTTCCGCCCAGGCAGGCCCCACCAACATTTCCAGCAACGCACGACCATAAAAGCCCTGCGGTTCGCCACCGTAATGCAGCACCAATACGAGAGGTGCCCCCGCAGTCGGGTGCACTGGAAGACCCACACTCACCAGGCCTGCTTCGCCCGCCCGATCGCTCCCGCGCAAATCGTGCACACCTGGCTGGTCGGGCCATTGTTCAAACATCACGGGAAATTCCTTAATCGAGGCCCGAAGGCCGCTTTTGCAATTTTCGCTGGAGGGTGCGGCGATGCAGGCCCAGCCGTTTGGCGGCAGCCGAGACATTGCCCTCGCAGGCCTGCAGTGTGGTTTGAATGTATTCCCATTCCGCGCGCTCAAGGGAGGTGGGTTTACTGGGCGCGTCGCCATCGGGCATCGCCATTGCCTCGCCAAAGGCAGCAATGATGTCATCCACTTCGGCCGGCTTGGTGAGGTAATGACAGGCGCCCAGTTTGATGGCGTCTACCGCAGTCGCGATGCTGGCGTAGCCGGTAAGCACCACGATTCGAAGCAGCGGTTTGCAACTCAACAAAGGGGTAATCAAACGCAAACCACTGTGCTCGGCGAGGCGTAGGTCAAGCACCGCAAGGCTTACCTCGGGGTCTTCAACCAGCGCCATCGCTTCCTCCGCATCATGGGCCAGCAGCGCACGATAGCCGCGCCGCCCGAAGGCCTTGCCCATCACCGCGCACAGCGTGGGGTCGTCATCGATCAACAAGACGGTGGGCATGCGCGCCTCGCTAGGCCAGCAATGAGCTTAGGGGCAGCCTGATTTCGACCACCGTGCCGACTGTCCCCGGCGGCCCAAACACGACGCTTCCCCCCAAGCGCCGCAGCACGCTATGGGCAAGATAAAGCCCAAGACCAAGACCCTGTTCGCCCTTGCTGCTCACGACTTCGCGACCGAGTTTCTCGCGCAGCCCCTCCAGCACGCCCGGGCCGTCATCGATGATTTCAAGCTGCAATTCCTCACGATCCCAGCGACTTTTCACCGCCACCCGCTGCTGACAGGCGTCGGCGGCGTTATTGAGAATATTCAGCAAGGCCTGACGCAGCGTTCGGTCGGCGACGATCAATACGGGCGCGGCGGCCGCCTCCATTTGGATCTCGACCGTGATTGCGCTGCGCGCCTGTTGCCAGTCCTGCAACAAGTCATTCAGAAACTTGTCTACCGCGACCGGTCCACCGCTCTGTGCTGGCAAACCGCCGGCATCCGCCGTCATCCCGGTCAGGATGTCCTTGCAGCGCGCGACCTGAGTGCGCAGCGTGGCGACCGCCGCGCGCTGCGCGGGATGAGTCGCCAGATCGAGCTCCAGATCTGCCGCCAGAATGGCGATGCTGGCCAGCGGCGTCCCCAGTTCGTGCGCGGTGCCGGCGGCCAAAGTGCCCAACGCGATCGCGCGCTCGGCCTCCAGCATCTGCTCGCGTGCGGCCGCTAGCGCAAAGTCACGCTGCCGCAGGCTACGCGCGATGCGGGCGACGAACATCGCCACACAGGCGGCACTCACCAGAAAGCCGTACCACATGCCCCACAGGTGCAAATCGTGGCCGTGAAGCTGATGGGAGTGCGTCACAACGGGCCGATAGAAAAACATCAGCAGCGTGTAGCTGCCCGCCGCCAATATCGCGATGGCGGTGGTGGCGCGCAGGGGCAAAGTCGCAGCCGCGAACACAATGGGCAGAATAAAGAGCGAAATGAAGGGATTCACCGGCCCGCCGGTGTCGTAAAGCAGCACAGTAAGCGCCACGAGATCGGCGACCGTCTGACGCACGAATTCTGCTGCTGGCACATCCTGAATGCCCCGCCAGCGGCGCCACGACCATGCGCTGTAGAGCGTCATGGTGCCCAACACGCCCAGCGCCATCAGCCAGGTCACCTCAATCTCAAAGATCAGGGCGACCGCCAGCAAACCCAGCAACTCGGCAGCGAGCAGTACCAGTCGCAACTGGAGAAGGTATTTCAGGACAACGTGCACAACGCTAAGCCATTGGGTCGCAGGCAAGGGATGAAGAGCTCGTCAAACTCACCTGAAATAGCCCTATTGGCAAGCCCTACCGCTATTTTTTGCGGATTTTCGCTAGCCGAAACGCCACCGCACCCGTCACAATACCCGTAGTTTTCACAGGGAAATCCCGGGGTCGCGATGGACGAATTCAGCGCTATTGCTCAGCTGACGCGTCAGGCAGATTTTCAGAGCCTGTGCGAAGCGACGGTCGCCGCCGTAGGCGTGATGCTTGGGCGTGAAGAAGTCGAACTGGTCGAAGCCTTCGAGGTCACCGAGACCCCCTTTTCGGGTCACAGCCGCAAGTGGTCGCTGCGTCGGATGGTCAATGGGCAAGAGCTGGAAAGCTTCGACTGGTTACCCGAAGCGCTGGTGTTTGCCCGCAGGGAAGTTTCTTTGCCGGCCCCTATGCCCGCTAGCGGAATACAGGTGTTCTGCCTTGGCGAGCTTGCAGGGATGAACCGATTTCTGGTGGCCAAAGGCGACTTCGACGCCGAACTTCTGGGGGCCGTTAACCGGGTCGTGACCATCTTTGCGCATCTGCTCAACCTGATGGACCGCTTCGAGCGCGACCCGCTAACCGATCTCCTCAATCGCCAATCTTTCGACTACCGCTTTGAGCAACTGCTCGAACGTTGCCAGCGCAATCCGCATCGCGCGCGGGTAGACAGTTCGCCTTGGCTGGCCGTCGCCGACATCGACCATTTCAAGCACATCAACGATAGCTACGGCCATCCGCTGGGTGACGAGGTTTTGCTGCATTTCTCGCGCTTGCTGCGCGAGAGTTTTCGCACCGAGGATCTGCTCTTTCGCTATGGCGGCGAAGAATTCGTGATCATCCTCAACAACACCGACAGCGCCGGCGCATTGCACGCGCTTGAGCGGTTTCGGCAGCGAGTGAGTGAATATCCCTTTCCGTCCGTCGGTCAGGTGACCGTTAGCATTGGCTGGGACAGTTTCGGCTCCCAAACCTTGCCTTGCGACCTCATGCATCGAGCCGATCGCGCGCTTTATCTGGCGAAACGCCAAGGGCGCAATCGACTGGTTCGATACGAACCCGGTCAGGACGACTCGCCGAAATCCCCCGCCGCCGAAGCCTGAGAGGGATGCTGGCCGGCAGAGGGTTCTCAGGCCGCTGAAAGCGCCGCGAGTACGGCCTCGGGATGCGTCTCAGCCTTGGCCACCCGCGCCCAATGCTTCTTCACTTTGCCCGTGGGGTCGATCCAGACGGTGGAGCGAATTACGCCCATGGTCTTGCGGCCATACATCATCTTTTCGCCATAGGCGCCGTAGGTTGTCATCATGCTGCGGTCGGGATCGCTCAGCAAAATGAAGGGGAGCTGGTATTTGGTGACGAACCTGGTGTGTGACGCGGCGTCGTCGGGTGACACGCCTATCACCACGACCCCGCGCGCTTCGAGCGCCGCCCAATGGTCGCGGAAGCCGCAGGCTTCCTTGGTGCAGCCCGGGGTGTCGTCCTTGGGGTAGAAGTACACAACAAGATCTTTGCCCTTGAAATCCTTCAGGGACACTTGCTTGCCATTGGCGTCGGTCAGCGTGAACGCTGGGGCTGCTTTGCCTACTTCGATACTCATCGTGCGGTCTCCGTGGTGTCGGTAAATGAAATGCGATCAGCGGCCGCGCGGCCGGGTTCGCTGTTCGTTGAGTGCCGCCGGGGCGGTCTCCTCGGCGTCGGCAACATCGTAGAGTTCCAGCTGCTGTCCTCTGCGTAGCAAGCGTTTCCCCTCACGCGGGAATTCGACGGCATCGACGGATTCCCGGCTACCGCCCATCAGACACAGCAGACTGCGGCTGAAGGGATTGCGCAGCTGGTGCGGCGCCGTAGGTGCC
Organism: Klebsiella pneumoniae; assembly: GCA_945876945.1. GTDB lineage: Bacteria > Pseudomonadota > Gammaproteobacteria. The sequence continues at coordinate 34,070 of CAMCQE010000017.1, read as the reverse complement.
GGAAATCCGGCAAAATCGCCCGGCCCTAACAGATGCTCTTCTTCTGCAATTTCGAGCACCCCTTGGCCTTGCAGGATGAACAGCCACTCTTCCTCGCAATGCTGGGAATGGTAAAGCGAATCCACCGTGCCGGGTAACAGCCGAACCAATCGGATTCGGCTACGCGCCAGACCGGCAATCTGATCAAAACTGGTGCCGGTAACGACCGCGTCCGGGTTCCATGGTTGGGAAATAACCTGACGGCATTCGAAGGAGCGCTCTGCTCTGACAATAAAAGTCCGATCGTCCATGTGGCATCTCACCCCGCTTGCCTGTGCATTTCGTCCCAATCGCGTGGAGCCTGTTGCGAGTTTTCCGCTACACTCGGGCTACTTCAGCAATCTGTCGCCATGCCCATGCAGGTCCTGATTACCCCGGTCACGATGTTCCAGCAGAACTGCTCGCTGTTGTGGTGTCACGAGACCCTGAAAGGCGCAATCGTGGACCCCGGCGGCGACACCGGACGCGTCCTCGCCCAAGCGCAAAAAGCAGGGGTGACGATAGAGAAAATACTCATCACCCATGCACACATCGATCATGCCGGCGCGACTGCGCAGCTGGCGCGTGAGCTGGGAGTGCCGATTGAAGGACCGCAACGGGAAGACCAGTTCTGGATCGATCTCCTGCCCGAACAAGGCGCGCGCTATGGTTTTGCGCCGGCCGAAGCGTTCGTCCCCGACCGCTGGTTGGAGCACGGCGACACCGTGACCGTTGGCAATCTCACCTTAAACGTCGTGCATTGCCCGGGACATACCCCGGGCCACGTGGTCTTTTTTGAATCGCAGAGTCAGATCGCTTTCGTCGGCGATGTCTTGTTTCAGGGCTCGGTTGGCCGCACCGACTTCCCGCGCGGCGATCACGCCACCCTGATCCGCTCGATCACCGAACGCCTGTGGCCGCTCGGGGATGAGGTCACGTTTGTCCCCGGGCATGGCCCAACGTCAACTTTCGGACAAGAACGCAAGACCAACCCCTACGTCGGCGACCGCGCCTTACGCTAAGCTCACGCCATGATCAGCGAACGCCGACTCTCCGACCTCACCCGCCTGCGCGGGCTCCTGCCCTTGCGCCATCTGGGCGATGCAGAATTTGACAACCTGACCCGCCACGCGGATATCGAAACCCGCGATCCGGAGCGCGAACTGTTCCGTTGCGGGCCGGATGACGACTGGCTGTTCTATCTGCTGGAGGGCGAGCTCCGCGTGCTCGATGCACAGAGCGAGAGCTTTCAGATCAGCGCCGGTACGCTTGAAGCTCTCCACCCGCTGTCGCCGCACCCGAAGGCACGCGTTCAGGCAACGGCGGTCAGCGCGGTCCGTTTCGTCCGCTTTCCGGCCAGCTTGCTGCAATCCCAGCGCAAGCCGAAAGGGGGCATTCAGGTCAAAGAGGCCGCGGTGGGTGAGGACGAACTCGATAACGAACTCCTCTTCGCGGTCTATCAGGCACTCCGCGACGAAACGCTGGTGCTACCGACCCTGCCGGATGTCGCGCTCCGCATCCGCACCGCCGCTTCGGATCCCAGCAAGGGCGCCGAAGATGTGGCCAATATCATTCTGACCGACCCGGCCCTTGCGAGTTATTGCATCCGGGTCGCGAACAGCGCCGGCTATGGCGGTAGCACTCCGATCAGCGACGTGCGGTCGGCGGTCATGCGCATGGGCATCAACCCAACCCGCGATTTCATCATGGCCCACGTGGTGCGGAATTTGTTCAAAACCAAGGACCCGCGCTGTACCACGCTGATGCGCGCTGCCTGGTCGCACAGCGCCAATATCGCTTCGCTCTGCTTCGTGCTGGCGCGGCGCCTGACGAAGGTGAATGCCGAACAAGCCTTGCTGACCGGCCTCTTGCACGATATCGGTGTGATGGCGCTGGTATCGCAGTTAGACGCCTTTCCCGGCCTGTTCCGCTCGGAAGTGACGCTGAACACGGTGCTACACGACCTTCGCTACGAGGTTTCCGCGATGGTCTTGCGGGCATGGCGGCTGCCCGAGGAGATGGTTCGCGCCTCATGCGCGGCCGAGCAGTGGTTCCGACCCGCAGAATCGCCTTACGGCATGACCGAAATCTTGCAGCTCGCGCACTGGCACGACCCGGAGCATCACGTGCCGTGGGCCGAGCCCCTGCCCGACGATGACGCACCGGTGCTGCGCGCCCTGCCGCTGGACGCCTTCACCGCCTCCGGGCGTTTGCTCGTCGTGCGCGAAGCCGGCAACGAACTCGAAAAACTACGCGCGATTCTGCACGCCTGATTACGAGCCCGGATTAACCTCCGCCAGCAAATCCTTGGCATCCACCTGCTGACCAATCGACACCGACAGCGCGCTAATGGTGCCGTCGATTTCGGCGCGGATCGCAGTTTGCATCTTCATCGCTTCCAGCGTCATCAGGGAGTCGCCGCGGCTGACGCGATCTCCCACTTTCACTGCAATCTGCGTAATCACGCCGGGCATCGGCGCGCCGAGATGACGCGGGTTATCGCGTTCGGCTTTCGGTTGCGGCGCGCGGGCCTTCACTTTTGAGCCGTCGCCTACCTTGATCGCGCGCGGCTGGCCGTTTAATTCGAAGAACACGGTGCGATGGTTGTCATCATGAACATCGCTGGTGCCCAGATAGCGCACCACCTGACCGCTGCCCCGGCCTAGTTCCACATTAAGTTCCTGCCCGGCCAGCATGCCGTAGAAAAAGGCGGCGGTGGGTAAGCCGGTGAGGTCACCGTACTCCCGCTGGGTTTGCGCGTAATCGGTGAACACTCTGGGATACATCAAATACGAAGCCAGCTCGGCGTCGCTGACCGGTCGGTCCACCCGAGCCTCCAGCTGCTTGCGCTCGGCGGCAAGATCCACCGCGGGTAACACCGCGCCGGGGCGCCCTTCCAGGGGGGCCTGGCCCGCCAGAATCTTGTCCTGCAAGGCCGGTGGGAACCCGCCATAAGGCTGGCCCAGGTCGCCTTTGAAGAACGACACCACGGATTCTGGAAATGCCACATCGACGCTTGGGCTTTCCACGTCTTCGCGCGTCAGGCCGCTGGTCACCATCATCAGCGCCATATCGCCAACGACTTTGGAACTCGGCGTGACCTTCACGATGTCGCCAAACATGTCGTTCACATCGGCATAGGCGCGAGCCACCTGCGGCCAACGAGAGGCTGAAATACCCAGCGACAGCGCCTGCTCGCGCAAATTCGTGTACTGGCCGCCGGGCATGCCATGCACATAGACCTCTGAGGCGCCGGCCCGGATATCACTTTCGAAGGGCACATAGAGCGCCCGCACCTGCTCCCAATAGCTGGAAAGCTCGCGGATCGCGTCCGGATCGAGGCCGGTATCCCGCTCGCTGTGGCGCAAGGCCTCGACAATCGAGCCGAGGTTGGGCTGCGAGGTAAGACCACTCATCGAGTCCATCGCGGCATCGAACGCATCTACTCCCGCATCGACCGCTGCCAGAATGCTGGCCGCGGCAATGCCGCTGGTGTCATGCGTGTGGAAATGGATGGGCAGCGCGATTTCCTGCTTTAGCGCGCGCACCAGATCGCGGGCGGCGGCGGGCCGGCATAACCCGGCCATGTCCTTGATGCCAATGATGTGCGCGCCAGCGCGCTCGAGTTCCTTGGCCAGTTTGACGTAGTACTTCAAGTCGTACTTCGTGCAATGCGGATCACTCAAATTGCCGGTGTAGCAAATGGCGGCTTCGGCGAGTTTGCCGGTGGCCACCACGGAATCAATCGCCACCCGCATATTCTCGACCCAGTTGAGGGAGTCGAAGATGCGGAACACATCCACCCCTTCGGCCGCCGCCTGCCGCACGAAGAAGTCGACGACGTTATCTGGATAGTTGGTGTAACCCACCGCGTTCGAGGCCCGCAGGAGCATCTGCAGGAGCACATTGGGCAGCCGCTGGCGCATCCCGCGCAGGCGCTGCCACGGGCATTCCTTCAGGAAGCGCATGGCGACATCAAAGGTCGCGCCGCCCCAGCACTCCGCAGAAAACAGCGTGGGCAGCATGCGTGCATAGGCGGGGGCGACCGCCAGCATGTCGAAACTCCGCATGCGGGTGGCCAGCAAAGACTGATGCGCGTCGCGGAAGGTCGTATCCGTCACCAGCGCGCGCTGCTCGGAGAGCATCCATTCGGCAAACTTGGTGGGGCCGATAGCTTCCAGTAACTGGCGAGTGCCGGCAGGTGGAACCGCGCGGGAGACTTCCGGCGGCTCCGGGGTGGCAAACACCTGCGGTCGGGGTCGGCCTTTTACCGCCTCGTTACCATTCACGATGACATCGCCGAGGTAGCGCAGCAGCGGGGTGCCGTAGTCCTGCCGATGCTCGAAGTCGAAGAGCTCCGGCGTGGTATCGATGAAGGTGGTGCAATAGCGCGCGGAAGTGAAATCCGGGTGCATCAGCAACTGTTCGAGGAAGCGCAGATTGGTCACCACGCCGCGCACGCGGAACTCGCGCAAGGCCCGCAGCATGCGGGCGGTGGTCTCGTCCGGGGTGGAGCCCCGGGCGGTCACTTTCACCAGCATCGAGTCGTAATAGCGGGTGATCTGGGCACCGGTATAGGCGGTGCCGGCATCAAGCCGAATGCCAAAACCGGCCGGGCTGCGATAGGCAGTGATGGTGCCGTAGTCGGGAATAAAGTTGTTTTCCGGATCTTCGGTGGTGATCCGGCACTGCATGCTGTAGCCGTTGCGCTGGATGTTTTCCTGCAGCGGCACGCCGCTGTCGTCCTCGCCGATATGGCCACCCTGCGCGATGCGCAACTGGGCTTTCACGATGTCGATGCCGGTCAGTTCTTCGGTGACCGTATGCTCCACCTGAATGCGTGGATTCACCTCGATGAAGTAAACGTCGCCGGTATCTGCATTCTGCAGAAACTCCACCGTGCCGGCGTTCTGATAGCCCGCCGCCCGGCACAAGGTCACCGCTGAGTGGCACACCGCCATACGGGCGTCGTCGTCCAGAAACATCGACGGCGCGCGCTCAACCACTTTCTGGTTGCGCCGCTGCACGGTGCAGTCGCGGTCGAACAAATGAACGATGTTGCCGTGGAGGTCGCCCACAATCTGCACTTCAACGTGCCGGGCACGGCGAATCAGTTTTTCGAGATAGACCTCGCCATTGCCAAAAGCCTGCTCGGCTTCGCGACGACCAAGGGCCACGAGCTCAAGCAAGCTTGTCGCGTCTTCAATCACCCGCATGCCGCGACCACCGCCGCCCCAGGAGGCTTTGAGCATCAGCGGATAGCCTATGCCTTCGGCGAGTCGGGTGATTTCCTCGGGCGCCTCGGGCAAAGGCCCGGTGGCCGGCATGACCGGCACACCACAGCGCTCGGCCAGCTTGCGGGCGGCCACCTTGTTGCCCAGCGTGCGCATGACGTCGGCCGGGGGACCGACAAAAATAATCCCGGCCTCGGCGCAGGCGTCGGCGAATTCAGGACGTTCGGAGAGGAAACCGTAACCGGGGTGGATCGCGTCGACGCCGGCTTCGAGCGCGATGCGGATGATGTCGTCACCATCCAGATAGGCCTGGACCGGGGTTTTGCCTTTACCGACCAGATAAGCCTCATCCACCTTGAATCGATGGAGCGAGAAACGGTCTTCCTGCGAGTAGATGGCGACCGATTCGATATCGAGTTCGGCCGCGGCACGCATCACGCGAATCGCGATTTCACCGCGATTGGCAACCAGAAGCTTTCGGATTTTTCGCATGGCAAATCTCGGGGCGCATCACGCCGGAAATGGAGATGCGTTCGACTCTACAGCAGGGGTCTAAGACAGGAAAGGGCAGTGCAACAAAGAGTCGGAGAGCGTGCAGTTAAGGTTCAGGCTGCACTCTCAATGGCCATTCCTTTGCCGTGGAAAGCCCGGAATGCCTCGGTACCGGCGTCGGTGAAGTACTTGGCGAGAATCGGCGGCTCAGTCTGCAGGAGATCCACCACCAACAGGCCATCAATGACGTTGTTGAAAGCGGGATCGACGTTGAACCCGAGAATACGACCGCCGAGCTTGAGATATTGGCGTAACAACACGGGGACGCCCTTCTCATCTTCCTCCAGCGTGCCAAGCAAATCAGCCAGCACCCGGGAGTCGGGGTCTTCCATCGAATCAAAGACCGGGAGTTCATGCTCACGCACCCGAAACGGCCGGCGCGGGCGCACTTCCCCCGCGTGCTCGGCATCAAATTTATGACGCTTGAGCATGGCGACCAGAATTTGCTGCGACAGCGGATGGTAGTCGTTACTGATGCTCACCGGACCGAACAGATAGCGGTAACGCGGATTGCGCACCACGTACACGCCGATGCCGCGCCAGAGCATCAGCAGAGCAGTGAAACTGCGCTGCTGTTCGATACGCACGAAGGAACGGCCCATCTCGACGCCGCAACTCAGTTTCTCCAGCAGTTTGCCCGACATGCGGAACAAGGAATGGGTATACAGCCCGTGCGGACCGCGCCTGGGCAGAATCAGATCGCTGGGTCCCATCCTGTACGCGCCGATGATCTGCAGGGTCTTTTTGTCCCACAGAAACATGTGCTGGTAGTAGTCGTCGTATTCGTCGAGGTCGCAGGCTTTGCCGGTGCCTTCGCCAATCCGGCGGAACGTCAGTTCACGCAGACGACCTATTTCGGTGAGCAAATTGGGGCATTCGCGGCCGGTGAAATACCAGATTTCGAGCGAGCCGTGCGCATGTAGCAACTGCTCGGCGCTGAGACCGCTGACTTCGCGCGCCAGCGACTCTTCTGATGGGGCCTCGGCGATCGGCAGTAACCGGGTTTTGGGTTTGGGCTTCGCGGGCTCGGCGCTCCGGCCGGACCGATCGGCCACCCGCAACAGGTAGGTTTTGTATTGAAGATACTGCGCGGAGACTTCGTCATCGCCCAGTTCAGTCAGCACCGAAGGGGCCAACGGCCGGCCAATGCGCAGACGCACGGTCCTCGGCTTCAACAGTTCGCGCACCAGTAGTGCGGTACGCAAACGGGGATTGAGCAAACCGCCAATCTGGAACAGCGTGCTGTTGCGGCCCTCGATGTAGATCGGCAACGCCGGTGCGCCGGTCTGTCGCAAGAGGCGGGCCGCACCTGAGGTCCATTCCGGATCGGTCACCTGCCCGGTGCTGAGCTTGAGGCTTGAGACTTCCCCACCGGGGAACATCACGATCATCCCGCCCTGCTCCAGCCATTTGCGGGCGGCCCGCACGGCGGCAATGTTGTAGCGTGCAGCCCGGCCGCCCCCGAAAGGATCGACCTGCAAGAGCAAGGAGCGCAATTCCATGAAGCCGGCGAGGAAGTGATTGGCAACGAAGCGCACGTCGGGGCGCACTCGCAGCAGCAAATCCATCAACAGCAGGCCGTCGGGTCCGCCGTGCGGATGATTGGCAACCACGACGCAAGGACCCGTCTTCGGGATCCGCTCGAGATGCTCTGCTTCAAATTCAGGGCTGATGGCGAGTTCGCGCAAAGCGAGTCGGACAAATTCCGGCACATCGTTCGCCTGCGGTAAACGGCGATACCGGCTGGTGAGTTCGCTGAGTCCGAGCAGTCTGTCAATCAGGCGGACAACCGGCCGCCGTAGCAGTTGGAGTTTCTGCGGCAGGTAGCCTTCAACGGTGAAGGCTGGGCGCTCGTTTAGGGCGAAATTGGATTCCGACATCTGTGCCTTGGGGTTTATTCGAAGAAGCTGCCCCGGCCCGCGACCGGCATCTGCCCCTCGTCTGATTGAGAACCAAGCCCGAGGTGATCCGGATCATGCCACAGCCACACGCATCGGTGGAGCACTTTGGAATCGGGCGATCCTGACTCAGTCCACGATGGGCTGGGTCTGGCCATCCGGTCTGACGCCAAGAACGAGCCCAAGTTCATACCAGCGCTGAATCATTTTCTCACCGAAGGCCATCAGTTGCGCAGGAGCGCGATGCCCCATGGCTTCGGCAATCGCGTCAAGCGCCTCGTGTGGCGCGAGGCCTTCACGGATCGCCACAAATAACTCGGCAGAGGCGTCGTTTAGGTCGAGCACTGCGAACTCATCGGACGGCGCCCGAAAGGCCAGCAGAAGCGTGGCTATCGGCGGGGGCTCGGCGGGCAAGTACTCGACACTGATTGCGTGAACGGGAAAGACGTAGCGCACGAGTTGATGCACCGGGTTGACCGCCAACGCGTGAGTCATCAGCGGTGGGGGCAGGGTCGCGGACCCGCTTTCAAATTCACGCATATCGCTGGCCAGCGTGTTTTCGAGCCAGTCGAAATGCGCCAGTTCTCGTAGCCAAAGCGGGTCCGAGGGCTCCTGCCGTTCGCGTTCCAGATACGCGAGAAACTCCGAGAGCAGTTCCACAAACAGGGGCGTCCGGGCGGCGTGGCGAACGATGTAATCACGCATGAGCCCCTGCCAGATTGCGGCCGGTAGCACCGCCGCCAAACGCGGAAAGTTATCTCGCATGAAGCGCTCAATATTCAGAAACACAGCGTCGCGGTAGACCGCGAGGCGCGCTTCAGGGAGCGGTGGTGGCGCAACTTGAGCAGGGTTGCGGAGGTGGTCCGTGAACGCTCGCTGTAATTTGAGAAAGCCCGGCTCAGCCACGTCCATGGCCTTGTGCAGCGCTGTGACCGTGCGCGAGTTGAAGCGCCGTAAGCGCCGCAATCTCACTCAGGACCTCCGGTAACGCCGGAATGTTTTCGTCGCGCTCGAGCAAGGTGGGAAACACACCGAACTGCTCAAAGGCGTGCCCGAGCAGTTGCCATACGGGGTCCACGACCGGCGCGCCGTGGGTGTCGATGATGAGTCCGTCGTCAGCCACCCAATGCCCCGCAATATGCGCATAAGTGATGCGCTCGGCAGGCAGGGCCTCCAGAAACCTGACGGGGTCATAGCCATGGTTCTGGCTGTTCACGTAGACGTTGTTCAGGTCCAGCAGGAGGCCGCAATCTGCCTCGGCCAATACCGCGTTGATAAATTCAATTTCGGGCAGATCCTCCGCCAAGGTGCAGTAGTAGGAGGCATTTTCGATGGCGATGTGCTGCTCCAGCACGTCCTGAACCAAGCGAATTCGCGCCGCCACATGGCGCACGGCTTCGACGGTAAACGGTATCGGGAGCAGTTCGTACAGCAGGCCGCGGTCACCGCAGAAGGAAAGATGGTCGCTGTAGCAGCGAATGCGATGCTGCGCCAGAAATGGCTTTAGCCGACGGAGGAAATCAACGTCGATCGGGTCGGGGCCGCCCAGATTCAGCAACAAACCATGGCAGACCATCGGCACCCGCTCGGCGAGCTGGGCAAACGTGCGGCCCAGGCGGCCACCGACGCCCAGCCAATTTTCGGGCGCGACTTCCATGAACTGGATTGCGGACGGGATTTCTTCGAGGAGCGGGCCCAGATGAGCCCGCCGTAAGCCAAGACCGGCCCCCCATACCTGAGGGTCCACGCGACCGCCGCCGCCGGCCATGTCCTGCGTCAACAGCAGGCTTATTCCTTCTTCAAATGCGTCATGGCGCAGCTGGCGCCGCTGAAAGTGCCGCAAACGGCCGGGTCTTTCGTGCCAGTGCCAAGCTTGCCGCTGGCGTATTTGCCCTGAATATCGCCACCGTAGCTAAATCCGGTTTCATCGTTGATTTTGACTTTGTTACCCTGCATATCCACGGCTTCCGAGGCGACCGTTACGGCGGTACCAAACTCAATCATCTGAAACGGATTTTCTGCCGCGCTGGCACCCACTGAAAGTGCGAGCACCACTGATGAGCCAATGGCCATCGCGACGGGCTTTAGCGTGTTCTTTTTCATCTGACCTTCCTCCGGTGAAACGATTGCACGAATGAAAAGGCCGCGCCCTCGCGCTGATTCAAGGTCTCTTGAGAGGCGGCTTGAAGCCATCGAGCAAGACCTTTGGGCCCGGCGCAAACGATGGTATTACTGGCTCTTGAGCAAGTCTATCCGAGCATCAGGTGAGGCCCGGGTGGCCTGATATCCGAGATCAAGCACGAACCACTTTTCATGCCCAAGCAATCACCCAGAACCCGTCCGCACCCGATGCGCCACGCCCTGCAACTGAGCTTGATGGCAGCGGTTTCCTGGCTGGCGATTTGGCCAAGCGAAGCGAGCGATTCAGCAGCGGCGCTGATGGCCCGCGGCGATTTTGCGGGCGCCGCGAGCGCGTTTGAAATCTCGGCAAACGCAGGCAACGCGGTGGCGCAGAATAATCTGGGGGTACTGCTTTTACGCGGCAAAGGCCGCCCCCGCGACCCGCAAGCGGCCCACGGCTGGTTCGATAAGGCGGCGGCTCAGGGTTTGCCCGGCGCGATGTACAACCTGGGCATGATTTATCTCCGCGGGTATGGCGTTGAAGTCGACCGCGTGAAAGCTGCCGGCTGGCTCGAAAAATCAGCCAAGCTCGGCGATGCGGAAGCCAAATTTTATCTGGGCATGCTGTATTTCCGTGGCACCGCCGGGGGCGGTAATCCGGCGATGGCGGCGCATTGGTTTGAACAGGCTGCTGCGCAGGGCGTGAAAGAGGCGAAATTCAACCTTGCGCTGTTGCTACTGGAAGGCAAGGGTGTCGCGCCGGACGAACCGCGCGCGATTTCGCTGCTGGAATCGCTGGGCGACAGCCATCCGGATGCGGAACTCATGCTGGCGCGGGTCCATCTCCAGCACGCCCCGGATGAAAGCCACGTCGCAGGCGCGCTGAAACTGTTTCGTAAACTCGCCGAAAACGGCCGTGCGGAAGCCCAGTCGGCGCTGGGGATGATGTACACCACCGGTACAGGCCTGAAGCAGGACGCCGAAGAGGGGCGGTTTTGGGTGAATCAGGCCGCGTTCCAGAATTTTGGTCTGGCTCAGCGGCAAATGGGCGACTTCTATGCTGCGGGCCTTGGGGTGACGCGGGATTTGGTCGAGTCCGCGGCGTGGTATTCGCTAGGCGCGTTGCAGGGAGACCAAGACGCGACCGAACGAACCTCGGTGGTAATGAAAGCACTCACCGGGGACGAGCAACATCGAGTGGAAGCGCGGGTGCGGGCGCTCAAAGCGCGCATCAGGCCAACAGCGGCGTCAGTGACGACACCCGAATCGCAAGAATGAGTGACCGGCCACAAGCCCGGTACCAGGGACTCACTCATGAGGGACAATCGGTGCATCAATCAAACTCAAGAGGTGTTACGTGAGCGAATCTGCTGAGCCGGCAGTGGTCATCGTCGACATGGATGGCACCTTGTTGGACCTCCACTTTGACGATCAGGTCTGGAACCACGCATTGCCAAGGCGGGTCGCTGAACGAACGGGCATGGCGCAGCAAGCAGCGCGGCAGCACGTCGTCAACACGATCGCCGAAGAACAAGGCAATTTGCGCTGGTACTGTCTGGATCACTGGAGTGAGGTGTTTTCAATCTCGCTGCACGAGGTTGAGCACGAACAGTCCGGACTGATTCGGATGCGGCCGGGCACCGCCGATTTTCTCTCGCATCTAGCGGCACTGGGCATTCCCTGCATTCTTGCGACCAATGCCCATCCACGCAGTCTGCAACTCAAATTGGAACGCACCGCGATGGCGCCATTCTTCAGCGCAATGCGGAGCTCACATGAATACGGGCTGCCGAAAGAACAGGGCGGATTTTGGGACTCGCTGCAGCAGGAGTTTGGATTCGATCCGGCGCGAACCTTGTTCGTAGACGACAATCTTGCCGTACTACAGGCCGCCCGGAACTGGGGGATTGCAGAACTCTATGGCGTCACCAAGCCCAGCAGTAGCGGCGCGTTGCGCGAGTTTCCGGACTTCCCGTCCGTCAACCAGCTCGATGAACTCAAGCCCCTTTGGGCGCGCAGCGCTCGGGCTTAAACAGGCGCAAAGACAAAGTCGTGAATGCTCCGCCCATCCCGCAGGGCGCGGCGTTCAAATTTGGTCAGCACGCGCCGTTTAAGCCTGGGGCTTAACTTTCCCGCACCGGCGAGATTGCGCCACTGCGGCGCCGCGGCGGCCTGATCCAGCATCCACTGCGCGTAGTCGGCCACATCGGTCGCCACCAGCAGACGGCCGTGGGCACTCATCGCCCGCGTCAGCGCATCCAGCAAAGGCGCCTGAAAAATGCGCCGTTTGAGGTGCCGCTTTTTAGGCCATGGATCGGGAAAGAAAAGGTAGGTGCAGTGGAGCGCCTGCGCCGGCAATTTGGCCAACAGGTCGTGCGCATCCTGCCGGGCAATCCAGAGGTTTCGCAGGCCCAGATGTTCCGCGCCCAAAAGCAAATGCCCCACACCGGGACCATGCACTTCGCAAGCGATGAAATCTTCCTCAGGAAAGCGTGCCGCCAGCGCCAGAATGTTTTCGCCATCGCCCGCGCCGATTTCGAGCGACAGTGGCGCGTGGCGCCCAGTGACATCGGCAACGCTCAGTGCGTCGGCCGGCCACTCACGCCCCGGCAGCAATTCGTAGAGTGCTCTGCGCTGCGCCTCGGTTATGCGGCCTTCGCGACGCACGTAGCTCCGGGTCGTGCGTAATGCGCCACCGGCGGAGAGGATGTCGTCGTCACTCACTTGCGCATTAAGCGTGGAAACGACCGTCAATCGGAGACGACGCCGACGCATAGGCTCGCCGCGGCATGCGGCCGGCACGATACGCAAGACGTCCTGCCTTAATCGCATGGCTCATAGCGCTCGCCATCATGACGGGGTATCCGGCTTCGGCGATGGCGGTATTCATGAGCACGCCGTCGCAGCCCAGCTCCATGGCGATACTGGCGTCTGAGGCTGTCCCGACACCGGCGTCAACGATCACGGGAACCTTCGCCTGCTCGATAATTTCACGCAGCGTGTAGCGGTTCTGGATCCCGAGCCCGGAGCCAATCGGTGCGGCCAGCGGCATGATGGCCACACAGCCAATCTCTTCCAGGCGCTTGGCGAGAATTGGGTCGTCGGTGGTGTAGACCATCACGTCAAAGCCGTCGGCTACCAGCGACTCTGCCGCTTTGAGCGTTTCAAGGATATTGGGGTAGAGCGTGCGCTGGTCGGCCAGTACTTCAAGTTTGACCAGCCGATGACCATCCAGCAGTTCGCGCGCGAGACGACAGGTTCGCACGGCGGAATCGGCGTCGTAGCAGCCAGCGGTATTGGGCAGGATCGTGTACTTGGCGGGATCGATGACGTCCAACAGGTTGGGCTCGCCGGCGTGCTGGCCGAGATTGGTTCGGCGCACCGCAACGGTCACGATATTCGCGCCGCTGGCCTCGATCGCCAGACGGGTTTCTTCCATATCGCGATATTTGCCCGTACCGACCAATAACCGGGACGGATAGACCGTGCCAGCGACTACAAAAGGATCGTCTTGTTGTTCTACCATCATCATTCGCGGCCTCCTGACGTTAGGTAATGGGGTGGATTAACCGCCGCCGATGGCGTGCACAATTTCAACGCGTTCACCCGCGTTTAGGCGACGCTCGGCGTGCTCGCTTTTGGGTATCAGCTCGCCGTCAATTTCGACCGCGATTCTGCCTTTAATCTCAAGCAGCGCAACAAGCGCCGTTATCGAGCACTTATCGGGCACCACTTGCTGCGTACCATTTACTGTGACTTCCACTATCGCCTACAGCTCCACAACCAAGCCCTCGCGGGCAATCGTACAAATTAATTGAGCCCCACGATGTCGGATGATTTCCAGGCAGTGCTGATGCATTTCGGCCACCTTTCCGTCGTCATGCGCAGGGTCATGGTGAAAGAGATAAAGTGCTTTTACGCCGGCATCAATCGCGTAGTTCACGGTGTCGATGTAGCACGAGTGGCCCCAACCGCGCTTCTTAGTGTAGTCCTCGGGCGTGTACTGGGCGTCGTGGATGAGGATGTCGGCGCCGCGAATAAAGTTAAGGTCGGCGTTGCGCTCTTCTTCGGCGATGGCGGTCATTTGTTCCCGCTCATCAGCGCTGAACTCGCCTGCCCGTTGCTCAATTGCGGCATGCATAAAATCGACTTCGTTGTCCGACACATAAACCACGGTCTTGTCTCCAACCGCGATCCGATAACCGTAGGTCACGCCCGGGTGATGAACGCTCTGATAGCTGACGTGCATGGGTCCATACGCAAGACCGGCAGCCGAGGGCTCGAGATATTCGATGGCCGCCATCCAGTTGCCGGTCTCCACCGGAAAGTACGGGGCCTTCATCTGGTTAGAGAGATGCCGCTGGATTTCTGAAGCGGTCTGACCGGGACCAAAAAACTTCAGCTGCCATTGGGGTAAAAATGCGGGGACAAAAAACGGCAAGCCGCAAATGTGATCCCAGTGGTAGTGGGTAAAGAGCACGAGCAGTTCACGAATTTCGCTCTGGGCAAGGAGTTCGTTGCCCAACGGGATTAAACCGGTCCCGCCATCACAAACGATCAGATGGTCGCCCGCGCGTACTTCGACACAGGAAGTGTTCCCCCCCACCCCAAGATGGGTTGCATGGGGCGCCGCATGCGAGCCCCTCACTCCCCAAAACCTGACCGTTGCGCGACTCATTCAGGTGCCACCGCAGTGCTAGCCGTTGCTTTGGCGATAGCCTCGCGCAAGGTCTGTGTGGTGAGAGGTTTAATCAAATAATCCATAACGCCAAGGCTCTTTGCCGTCGCGCGGTCCTGGGCATAGTCCTTGGAAGTGACAATGACTACAGCAGTGTCGTGATGCAGTGGCATGGCCCGCAACTCCTGGAGGAATGTGAGGCCGTCTTTCTCGGGCATGATGAGGTCGAGAAATATCAGGGCTGGCTTGCGTTCGCTGAGTAGCGGAATGGCCGCGGCGGCTGAGGCAAACGCTACGGGCTCAATATCCATGGCAGCCGCGATTCGTTCAAAAAATGATCTCAGTGAGCTCGCGTCGTCGACCAACACGATCAAAGGCCTGACGGCGTTCATAGCAGGTTCCATCCGTCAGTACGTTCCTGAAAAGGGTTGTCATTATTCATCAGCATTCATGTGGCTTCCATCCGCGAGAAGCATCACCCTCTGCAGCCAATCGGTCGCCGACGATTGCCGAGTTGGCCGCGCGCCACTGCAATGGCTACAATGCAGCTCGCCCTGCGGGTGTAGTTCAATGGCAGAACTTCAGCTTCCCAAGCTGATAGCGTGGGTTCGATTCCCATCACCCGCTCCATTTCCCTCTATCGCCAGCGCCATTTACCGGGCCAGTCCGGGTTTCTGTTGCACAGCAATAAGGGCACGGTGCGACGTCTTATGGCGGGCGACTCCGGCCTCGGGTGGCTGGCAACATCGGCGACCCCAAACCTGACGGCTTGCGCTGGCTACTGATTACCGCCGCCGAGAATCTGGCCGACGGTCAGCAAACTCCCAGTTCGATAGCCTTTAGCACGGTAGGCGATGGATATCCGCTATCGCGGCGCGGCAAAAAGAAGCCCCTCACAAAAATTGATCTTACTCACAGTTTCTGTGGATAAGTCTGTGAACAACCCCCATCAAGCGAACTTTCACGGGCTTAAAACAAGGATGTTGGCCGGAATGCTCAGATCTTGAGCAAACCTTTAATAAATCAATAAAATCAATTATTTGCGTTTGATTATTGCCAAAAAAAAGAAGCATCGACGCTAAATGGTTATTCTGCTTTAACCATGCATTCATATTGTGCATAAGCAAATCGAGCGCGCCCCCTAAAGAACCGGAAAAGCGCACTGAAGCAAGCGCCACCGGTGCAGTCGGCTTATTGGGGAGCGCCCACCTTCAAAACAACCACCTTGGCGCCGCCTTCGATGAGGCGAGCCCGCATCGACTGCACCTCTTCCATGGATTTGATGGGACCAACATGGACTCGATACCAGATTTCATGTCCCTTGTTGGTGAGTTGCTGGATGGTCGAACTAATTCCCTGCAGCGCGAGTTGGGCTTTAGCCTGGTCTGCCTCTTCGAACTTCTGGTAGGAACCGACCTGAAGCAGGTAGCTACTATTCGCCGTATCCGGCGCTGTCGCCGGAGTTGGTCTGGAATTACCTGACAGTTCGGCTTCGGGCACCTTCGCCTCTGAGCCAGGCAGGATTTTGTAAAAATCGAAAGTGGGTTTTGGCGAGGCCGAAATAGGTTCAGAGGGTGGTGGCATCACCTGCGGCTCTTCTTTGACCACCGGCGCGAGAACCTCCGGGGTAGCAAGCTTTGCAGACTTGGTCGCCTCGGGGACGCGCCCAACCATCACGAAGTAAACAACCACTGCAACGGTGAGACCGACCATTAACCCTGTAATGAACGAAATCACGCTGCCGGGACCAGACGCGGTCGTTCGGGAGCCAGCACCACGCCGTACATCGCGCGCCATTACATCTCCTCCGGTGCCGAAATGCCGAGTAGCCGTAAGCCATTGGCCAGCACGAGCTTAACCGCCCGACACAATAGGAGCCGTGCGTTCCGGAGATCCTGCTCCGGCACCAAAATCTTGTGGGCGTTGTAGTAGGCATGAAACTCAACGGCCAACTCACGCAAGTAATTGGCGACCTGATGGGGTTCACGATCGGCTGCCGCAGTCGCCACGACCTCGGGGAACCGCCCGGCCAACAGCACCAGCGACTGCTCGCGCTTTTCCGTCAAAAGGTGACGCGAGTCCACCGCACCAGGCGTCGCGCTGGCGGCATCCTGCTGTGCGGCCTGTCGCAACACGCTACAGATCCGGGCGTGCGCGTACTGGAGGTAGTAGACCGGGTTGTCCTGACTTTGCGATTTAGCCAGATCCAGATCGAAATCAAGATGCTGATCCTGCCGGCGCAAAATGTAGAAGAAGCGCGCGGCATCGCGCCCGACCTCATCAAAGAGCTCGCGCAAGGTCACAAACTCGCCGGAACGCGTGGACATCTGCACTCGCTCGCCGCCCCGATAGAGAGCAGCGAACTGGACGAGCAGGATCTCAAGACGATTGGCGTCTAGCCCCAGTGCGTTAAGCGCCGCCCGGACCCGGGGAATATACCCATGGTGATCGGCACCCCAAATATTGATGAGACCGGAAAAGCCACGGGCATATTTGTCTGCGTGATAGGCAATATCGGAGGCGAAATAGGTGGCGATGCCATTTTCACGCACCACGACGCGGTCTTTCTCGTCGCCGAAGCGTTGGGAGGTGAACCACTGCGCCCCGGCACGCTCTTCGATAAACCCGCCGGCCGTTAGCGTGGCCAGCGAATCCTTGATTTTCCCGCTGGCGAATAAGCTACGTTCTGAATACCAGTTATCAAATTCAACGCCAAACGCGGCGAGGTCGTCCTTGATGCCGGCGAGAATCGAGTGGCATGCAAACCCGTGGAGTTCCAGGTAACGCGCCTCGCCAAGACTCTGCCGGCAAGCGGCGATGATGGCGTCCAGACGCGCTTCGGCATCAGGGATATCTTCCACGACTGGCAAATGGTCGGAAATGAAGAATGCGCCGCGCGCGGCCAGAAGCGCCCGGGCGATATCCCAAATGTACTCTCCGCGATAAGCATTTTCGGGCAGAGTTTGCGGGGAGCCTGAGGCTTCGAGATACCGCAGCCACACGCTCAAGGCGAGGATGTCCATCTGCCTTCCGGCATCGTTCACATAGTACTCAGTGTGGACTTCGCACCCGCTGGCGCGGAGCAGGCTGGCCAAAGCACTCCCGTAAGCGGCGCCTCGACCATGGCCGACGTGGAGCGGGCCCGTGGGGTTGGCCGACACGAATTCAACCTGAACCCGCTGTCCCGCATTGGCGGTCGAGTGACCATAGTCGTCGGCCGCATGAATGATCTGGGGCAGCACGTCCAGAACGGCCGCTGCCTGTAGCCGGAAATTAATGAATCCGGGCGGCAGAATTTCAATGGATTGTACAAATAACGGCAGGGAAAACCCTTCGATGATGGCGCCGGCCAATTGCAGCGGCGGTCGCTTTGCGGTCTTCGCCAGCACCATCGCCACGTTGGCACTCAAATCACCGTGGGCAGGATTGCGCGGTGGCTCAATCACAAATGCTGGCAAGGGGCCCTCGGGCAATTCCCCTTTGATCTGCATGGACGCGAGGTGCGCGGCGAGCAAAGCGTGAAGTTGGTCTTTCAAAAGAAAATCGCCTGATTCGAGCAAGCCTGCATTTTACACAGAGGCCGAGACCACATGCAGGACTCGCTCCGCATCCTGCAGTTGACCCGCGCGTGGATCAGCCGGCCTCCTCAGGATCGACGTCGATGTGCCACCTCACGCGATGGCGCGACGGAGATTCCCCAATCGCCTTCAGGATTTTCAGCAGCGCGTCGGCCAGTGCGCCGCGACGTTCTGCCGAGACCATCAAAACTGCCCGGAATTTCCCTGCGCGGCGCTCCATCGTGGCCGGCACGGGGCCGGCGATTCGAACCTCTGCGGCGACTAAAGATTTGGTCGCCCGACGGATGCCCGACAGGAACTCTGCGGGCAACGCCTGCTGGCCGGCTTCCGCTCGAATGACGGCCATCGCGCTAAAGGGCGGCAAACCGGCCGCTTCACGCTCGGCGAGCCCCAAGGCCACAAAATCGGGGTAGTCACTTTCCAGCACCGTCCGCAGCACGGGGTGATCGGGGTGATGAGTCTGAATCAGCACCAAACCCGGTTTGCTGCCCCGCCCGGCGCGCCCGGCCACTTGAATCACAAGTTGCGCAAACCGCTCGGCCGCCCGAAAGTCAGTCGCGAACAGGCGGCTGTCGGCGTCAACAATGCCCACCAGCGTGACCTCTGGAAAATCGTGGCCCTTGGCCAGCATCTGCGTGCCCAGCAGAATATCCACTTCACCGGCGAGCACGGCGGCGCATGCCGCCTCGAACTGGCCTTTTCGCCGCATGCTGTCGCGATCTATCCGCAGAATGCGACGCCCCGGAAACCGCTGTCGCAGCGCCTCTTCGACCTGCTCAGTGCCGACCCCAAGCGTCATTGGCATGGGTTGGGGGCAGCAGGTTACCGGCTGGCGCGCGAGATTCCGTCCAGCACCGCAGTGATGGCAACTCAGGCGACCCGACTCACGATGCAGCACCAAACGCGCATCGCAACGCTCGCACCGAGCAATCCAGCCACAGGCGTGACACATCACCAGCGGCGCATAGCCTCTGCGGTTCAGGAACAACAGCACCTGCTGGCCTTGGCCCAGAACCTCGTCCATGGCCTTGCACAGCGCATCGCTCAGACCGCCGGTTAGCGGCAGGCTGCGCACATCAAGCCCGCGGAGGACCGGCGGGATAGCGCCGGCAGTCCGTTCCGGCAGTCTTAATCGCGCGTACTTCCCGCGGCGGACATTCGACTCACTTTCGAGCGAAGGCGTCGCCGAGCCGAGCACAACCGGGATGCCGTCCTGTCGCGCGCGCATCACCGCAATGTCGCGTGCTGAATAGCGAAATCCCTCTTGCTGCTTGAAAGAAGCATCATGCTCTTCGTCAACAATCACCAACCCCAGATTAGCCAGCGGCGTCCAGAGTGCCGATCGAGTGCCGATCAGGATCGCGACGTCGCCAACCCGGCATCGCTCCCACACGAGCGCTCGCTCCCGATCGCTTAAATCGGAATGCAGCAGTGCCACCTGAGAGCCAAATCGACGCTGGAAGCGCCTGACGAGCTGTTCGGACAATCCAATCTCGGGGATCAGCACCAAGGTTTGCCGGCCGTCGGCCTGCATCGCGCGTGCGAGGTGCAAATACACTTCGGTCTTACCGCTGCCGGTAATGCCTTCCAGCAGATAAGTTCGATAGCGATCGGCCGCCTCCAGCACCGCTGCGCAAGCCAGAGCCTGCGCGTCGTTCAAGTCCAGAAAGGCCTCCAGACTCTCGGTCCCGGTTACCGCGACCGGAGGCACTCGCACCGCGCAGAGCCATTGGCGCTCGGTCAGTTCGCGGAGCACACGTCGCGCATCAAAGGGCAAGGCCAACAGACTCGACGCCCGCAATGCTTCGCCGGCCGCAAGCCGGAGCACCTGCGCTTGGCGGACTCCCAGACGTGTGCCGTTACTCAATATCTCCCGCCCAGCCTCGGTCGCCATCCAGGCATCTTCCAGCGATTCGCGAGGCGCCTCGCCACGCCGCAATTCAAGCGGAAATACTGCCGCCAACACTTCTCCCGGTGGATGGCAGTAGTAATCCGCCGCCCATAACGCCAGCGCTAACAGTGAGCCTGGCAGCAGCGGCGTTTGGTCAATCAACTCGGTGACGCTCTTGATGCGTTCAGCGGCAAGAGAGGCTTCATCAACCTCAACGATGACCCCCAACCGGCTGCCCTTGCCGAAAGGCACGCGAACGCGACAGCCAATGAGTTCATCGGGATTAAGACCGGCGGGAGCGAGGTAGTCGAAGACTTGTCGCATCGGCGCCAACACCGCCACTTTCAGACAGCGCGCCACCTGTGCCCTCAGGGCTTCGACGAGCGGAGGAGTGCAATCTCCGGCAATACTTCGGCAGCATCTGGAGAGTCGAGAAGTGCTGCCAGACCCGGCATCGCCAGACGGCGATAGGGCGCACCATCCAGCGGCGAAAGCGGCGGATGCGCCAGACGGACATGCGGCATGACCACCAAATCCAGCGCCTGCTGCTGAAACTCAACCGCAACAACAATGAAGTTCTCAAACTGGCGGCCGCCGAGCCGAAAGCTCCTCTCGTCCAACGTGTAAGGAATCCGACGTGCCATGAAAAAGCGCGTCACTGCCTCCAATTCATCGCTAAATAAATGCAGCGTGATCGGCGAGTGCTCAAATGCAGTGCCGTAGAGCACAGGACCTACCAATCGCGGCTCAAATTCGGCCAGATTTTTCATGGCTGACAATGCGACCTGGCGCAATTTGATCGTGCGCTCCGCAGTGCCGGCGGCGTCAAACAGGCGCTGATATTCCACGATTGCAGACATCACCTGCCGGTTATCCGGAAGACTGCGCGTTTCCGCCACGCCCAGATAATCAGCCGCCCGACGCTTTGCGTCCCCAAAATCGTCAGCCTCACCGTCAATCAGAATTCTGGCGGCGGCTTGCGCAAGTTCCAGCTCCAAACGTTCTCGCTCTCCGCCCTGATGGTGGCGCCCTTGAGAGCGGCGATGGTCCACTTTGCTCACGACGGCTTAGACGCTCAAAACAACTGGTCGGTGGTGGCGCCAGCGGCTTCATTCGCAGGCGTCGTTACGGCCGGCTCACCGGCGGCGCCAGCCCGCGGCACGTCCTGCTCGCGGAAGGATTCGAGAATGGCCGACCGGTTAGCGGCGCCGGCCAACGCGCCAGTCTCGGGATCGATACGCACCGTCACAATGCCCGGGGGAGCGTTGAGTTCGGTCTCCGGCATATCTTTCAGGGCCGATCGCATGTAATCGATCCAGATCGGCAGGGCGGCGCGGGCGCCGGTTTCTTCGCCGCCCAACGGGTGGGTGTCATCAAAGCCAACCCATACAGTCGTGGCCAGTTTGCCGTTGAAACCCGAAAACCAGGCGTCTTTCTGGTCATTCGTGGTGCCGGTCTTGCCCGCAATATCTTTACGTTTGAGTTCGATGGCGCGACGCGCGGTACCACGCGAAATCACGTCTTTCATCATCGAATACATCATGTAGGCGTTCTGTGCATCAACGGCGCGAGGCGCTGTACGCACAACGTTGTCCTGCTTTAGCGCATCGAGATCTACCGGCTCGCCATCGCCTGCCACCGTGCTGACACAGCTATCACAAGCCAGCGCAGGGTAAGAGCGCTCCACAAGGGTGCCGTCCTCGGTCTCTATGCGCTCGATGAAGTAGGGGCTGATCAGGAATCCGCCGTTCGAAAACGCCGCATAGCCCGTCACGATTGCTAGTGGCGTCAGCTCGCCCGTGCCCAAAGCCAGCGACAAGTTATGCGGCAAGGCTTTGGGGTCGAATCCAAAATGGCTGACGTGCGACACCACCTTGTCGACCCCCAACTCGCGCATCAAACGGATGGACACCAGATTACGAGAATTCGCGAGCGCATCCCGCAGTCGCGTGGGGCCGTAGTAGGTGCCGGTGTAGTTTTCAGGGCGCCAAACGGACTCCAACCCGGGGGCATCGAACACAATCGGGGCGTCGTTAACAAAGCTGGCGGGCGTGAATCCTTGATCGAGAGCGGCGGAGTAAACGAAAGGTTTGAAATTCGAGCCCGGCTGCCGGAGCGCCTGAGTCACGCGATTGAATTTGCTCTTGGCAAAGTCGAAACCGCCGACCAAGGCCTGAATGGCCCCGTCTTCGGACGCCAGAGACACAAGAGCACCCTCAACGGCCGGCACTTGGGCCAGCCGCCAATAGTCACCGGTCGGTGGCTTGGTGGTGATATTTGCAGGGACTTGCTCAACTCGTATGAGATCCCCTATCCCGAGAACATCGGAAGCTTGCTTGGGCGCCGCGCCAACGCCGTCACCGCGCTGCGGTCGCGCCCACGAGAGACCCTGCCACGGAATCTCAATCGTCGAACCGTCAACCAGCATTGCCAGAACGCGCTGGTGCTCAACGGCGGTGACAACTGCCGCTCGCAGGCCGCCCAAGCCCGGATAGGGCAGCAGCAATTGCCGCAACGTCGCAGGGTCTTTGGAGGTCAGCGCAAGATGGGCCTCTGGCCCTCGATAGCCGTGGCGACGGTCGTAATCGACCAGCCCCTTGCGCAAGGCCGCCACTGCCCGGTCTTGAAGCGCCGCTTTTAGTGTTGTGTACACGCGGTAGCCTGCGGTGTAGGCCGCGGGGCCATATTTCTGTTCCATGGCCGTTCTGACCATTTCCGCAAGATAGGGGGCTTCTGTTTCTGAGGGTTGGCCGTGGAGCGAGGCCGTTTCCGGTTCTGCCATGGCGCGATCAAAGGCGGCGCTGTCAATAAAGTTCAGTTCCCGCATTCTTCTCAGCACATAACCGCGCCGCGCGAGTGAAGCCGCTGCATCAGCAATAGGGTTAAGCGTGGAGGGCGCCTTAGGCAGGGCCGCGATCATGGCGTACTGCGCCACCGACAGTTGCTCCGGCCCCACGCCGTAGTAAACCTGCGCGGCCGCACCCACTCCGTAGGCGCGCTGACCAAGAAAAATTTTGTTCAGGTAAAGCTCAAGAATTTCATCTTTGGAGAGTTCGCGCTCAATTTTCAGCGCCAACATCACCTCGCGGATTTTGCGGTCGAAGGTTTTCTCACGCGACAGGAAAAAATTTCGCGCAACCTGCATCGTGATAGTGCTACCGCCCTGCTTCTTTTGCTGGGACCGGAGCAATTCAAGCGAGGCGCGGACCATCGCCTGCCAGTCAACGCCCGGGTGGGCGTAGAAACGTTCATCTTCTGCCGCAATGAATGCTTGCTTAAGTTGTTCCGGAATCTCACCGATAGCGAGAGGGTTACGCCGCTTTTCCCCGAATTCAGCGATGAGACGCCCTTCGGACGTGAAGATTCGCATGGGAGTCTGGAAGCGAAGCTCTTTGAGGCTCTGCACATCCGGCAGTTCAGGAGAGATACGCCAGACGAGAAGTCCTGCTCCAAAAATCGCAGCGGCGAAGCTTGAAAGCAGGAGATAGAAGGTGAGACGCAACATCTTGGGTTCAATGCAAGAGAGGCATACAAGATGTATTAGATTTCATCTCAATTATCCGAAGTAACTTTCGGTTTATTAGCGTCTTTTTGAGATTTTTAGTTTGTTTTTTCAGAGTTCGTTGCATATAGTTACGGTCAGCTTCTGATCGCTACCGGAATAAAAAGCGCTAAGCCGCTAACTTTTAAGGGATTTCACGTGGCGCTGCTCAGACGAAGTCAGGCTTCCCTCTTGGGAATCGACATTAGCTCAACCTCTGTGAAGCTGCTGGAGTTGTCCCGATCCGGGGGGCGCTATCGCGTTGAGAGCTACGCGGTTGAGCCGCTCCCGCCGAACTCTGTTATCGAAAAGACTATCACGGATCCAAATCTCGTCGGCGAAGCGATCGGGCGCGCCTGGAAGAAGTCCGGGACCAAGTCAAAGTTGGCCGCCTGCGCTGTCGCGGGCTCTACGGTCATCACAAAAATCATCTCGATGCCCGCCAATCTGTCGGATGACGAGATGGAGGCCCAGATTCAGATCGAGGCCGACCAGTACATTCCCTACGCACTGGATGAAATCAGCCTCGATTTTTCGGTGCTAGGGCCCTCGCCGGTAGACCCGGGCAAGGTTGAAGTACTTCTCGCTGCATCAAGAAGCGACAACGTTGAGATTCGGGTGGCCGCGCTGGAAATCGGCGGTTTACAGGCCAAGGTTGTCGATGTGGAGGCATTCGCCCTCGAGAATTCCATGGCACTTCTGAGTTCCCAGGCAGGGCCTCTCAGTCAGGCCAGCATCGTGGCGGTGATGGATGTCGGCGCAACGGCCTCTGCCCTCAGTGTGATGGAGGGGTCAAAAATCCTCTACACCCGTGAGCAACTCTTCGGCGGACGGCAGCTGACGGACGAAATTCAGCGTCGATACGGCCTGTCCTACGAGGAAGCCGGTCTTGCGAAACGTCAGGGCGGCCTGCCCGACAATTACGAGCCCGAAGTACTGCGGCCGTTCATGGAATCCATGGCGCAGGAAATTAACCGCGCCATGCAGTTTTTCTACGCGGCCAACCAAAGTGGTGCAGTCGACCATGTGGTATTGGCCGGCGGTTGCGCATCAATCACAGGCATTGATGCCCTGGTCCAGAGCAAAATCGAAACGCCAACGACTATCGCGAACCCGTTCGCGCAAATGACCATCTCGCCGAAGGTGCGCGCACAGGCGCTAACCAATGACGCGCCGGCCCTGATGATCGCCTGCGGTTTGGCCCTGCGGAGCTTCGACTGATGGCCAAAATCAATCTCCTGCCTTGGCGCGCTGCGCTCAAGAAGCAGCGGCAAATTGAATTTGCCGCGATCACAGGCGCGGTGGCTGCGTTTGCTCTGCTGGTTTGGTTAGCCATTCACCTTATCTACGCCGACCACATTGCTTATCAAAACGACCGCAACACACTGCTGCAGGCCGAAACCTCCAAGCTTGATTCCCAAATCAGGGAAATTCAGGAGCTCGAAAAAGA
This sequence comes from Klebsiella pneumoniae, assembly GCA_945876945.1. Taxonomy (GTDB): domain Bacteria; phylum Pseudomonadota; class Gammaproteobacteria. Next base: position 9,109 of record CAMCQE010000017.1, on the reverse strand, counting down.
AAAGCAGCGCCTGATCGCACGCATGAAGGCGATCGAGTCATTGCAGTCGAGCCGGCCGTTGATAGTGAGAATTTTCGATGAGCTGGTGACCACGTTGCCTGATGGCGTGTACCTGACCGATGTGCGGCAACAAGGCGACTCTATCGAAATCCAGGGGGTTGCCGAGTCAAACGCCCGAGTCTCTAACCTGATGCGCAACATCGAAAAATCCCAGTGGCTCAAGGAGCCCAATCTGGAGATCATCGAATCTGCTGATACCGCAGGGCGGCGAACTGCAAAATTCCGGCTTAAGCTGAAACAAAATCAGCCCGAGGCGCCAAGCGAGACGGGGGACAAACTCTCATGAAACTCGCGGATCTCAATAACCTGACACTCGACAACATCGGCTCCTGGCCTTTGCCCGTCAGAGTGGTGGTGGCCATTCTGGTTTTTTTACTGATTCTGGGGCTTGGCTACTGGCAAGACATCAGCACTCAGGAAGAGGAACTGGCCAAGGCTCAAAATACCGAAGTCGAACTCAAGCAGACGTTCGAGGCCAAACAGAAAAAAGCGGCCAACCTGCTCGCGCTGAAAGAACAGCTCGAAGACATCAAACAGACGTTCGGCGACCTCCTCAAGCGCCTGCCCAACAAAACCGAAGTTGCAGCATTGCTGGTTGATATTTCGCAGCAGGGACTTGCCGCCGGGTTGGAATTCGAACTCTTCAAGCCTGGCGGAGAACTTCCTACCGACTTCTATGTTGAGTTGCCGATCCAGATCAGGGTATCGGGCGACTATCACGCCTTCGGCCGCTTCATCAGCGGAATGTCCGACCTCCCCCGAATCGTCACCAATCACAATATCCACATTTCTTCCCGTCAATCTGGCGCGAAGCTCACGCTAGAGACAACCGCCAAAACATATCGCTACATGGACGAAGAAGAAGAATCGAAAAAAGCTCCCAGCACAGCGCCGAGGGCAAAATGAGTTTTTATCGCTACTTCGGTCTCATTTCAGTGGTCATGCTCGGTGGCTGCGCCGGGTCAGACAAGTCAGATCTGGAACAGTACATTGCGTCAGTGCTGGCTCGCAAAGGTGGGCAAGTCGCGGCGTTGCCCGCCATCAAACCCTATGAGCGATACCTGTATTCATCGGCGGAAAATGGGCTTAGAGATCCATTTCAGGAGACCTTGGATCAAGCGAAAAAGGTCGAAGCTGTGGGGCAGGTCGTTGACATACAGCAAGAGAAATTCAACGACGAAATTCGGACTCATAACAGCGAAGAACTGGAAGCATTCGAGCTAGACACGCTGCGGATGGTCGGCAGCTTACAAAGCGAAAATTCGCTATGGGCCATCATCAGGGACAACGCAGGCACAGTTCACCGTATTCAGGTGGGAAATTACCTTGGCCGCAATTACGGCAAGGTACTGGACATCAAGGAAGACCGACTTGAATTGCGCGAAATCGTCAAGGATAGCGAAGGCCGATGGGAGGAGCGCAACGCCTCTCTGGCCTTGGCCGAAGAATAGTAGTGGCTCATCTATCTCGCAGTATTCAAGAATGTTAACTGCCATCGTTAAAGCGAATATTCGCCAGACGACAGGCAAGGTGGAGCGCAAAGCTATGCGAAATGCATTTAGGTTATTGGCCGGTTTGGCGATGGGATGGTTGGCAGCGAATGCCTGTGCGACGTCTCTCGACGGCATTCGATATACGGCCCTGCCGGGTGACCGCGTCCAACTCGAACTCAAACTTTCCGATCCTGCCGCCACCGACCCTCTCAGCTTCACCATCGACAACCCTGCTCGAGTGGCACTGGATTTCACCGGGGTAAAACTCAACGTCGCACAGAAATCACAGTCTGTAGGTGTCGGCAAAGTTGAAAGCGTGACCGCAGTAGAAGCCGGTGGCCGGACCCGCGTAGTCGTTAATCTGGTTCAGTTAGTGCCCTACGCCATCAATCGCAGCGGCGACGTCATCAAGGTCGTTCTGGAGGGCTTGCCGGCCGACTTGGCCCCTCCGACGGGGCCCAAGGCTCAAACCATCGCCACCCCCGCCAAGCCAGCAGCGGTTGCAGGCGCGCCGATCACCATGCCAGGCAGCGCGACCGGCGAAAGTCTGAGAGCGATCGATTTCAGACGGGGCGCGGGCGGCGAGGCGCAAATCGTGGTGGACCTTTCAAACCCCAAAATTGGAATCAACATTCAAGAGCAGGGCGGCAAACTGCTGGTTGATTTCATGGATACGAACTTGCCGGAATCGCTGGATCGCAAGCTCGATGTGAGAGATTTCGCAACACCCGCGCTGGAAATCGACACCTTCCGTCAGGGCAACGGCACGCGCATGGTCGTCACGCCGAAAGGCACCTACGAGCATCTGGCCTACCAGTCGGACAACATCTTCACGCTTGAACTGAAACCGCTCACCAAGCAGCAGGAAGAGGCGCAAAAGAAAGAGAAATTTGGCTACACCGGCGAGCGGCTTTCGCTGAACTTTCAGGACATTGAGGTTCGGGCTGTGCTTCAGTTAATCGCCGATTTTACCGGCTTCAACCTGATCGCCAGTGACACTGTCTCTGGCAATGTCACCCTTCGCCTCAAAAACACGCCATGGGATCAGGCAATGGATTTGATTCTCCGCACCAAGGGTCTCGCCAAACGGCAGACCGGCAATGTGGTGATGGTGGCTCCTCAGGAAGAAATTGCAGCGCGGGAAAAGCTGGAGCTTGAGGCGCAAAAGCAACTGCAGGAACTGTCCCCGCTTAAAACTGAATTTGTCCAAATTAACTACGCCAAGGCCAGTGACATTTCCACCCTGCTGAAAGCAAAAGAAAACAATCTGCTTTCTGCCCGCGGCAACATCACCGTCGATCAAAGGACCAACACGCTGTTGGTGCAGGACACGGCGGAAAACCTGACAGACATCCGCAAGGTGGTGGAAGCATTGGATGTGCCGGTGAAGCAGGTGCTCATCGAGTCCCGCATCGTCATCGCTAACGAGGATTTCGGCAGAGAACTCGGCGTACGTTTCGGTTACAGCAAGCGATTCGACCGAAGGAGAGGTCAGGTCAATGCGATCGGCGGTGGTATCGATGGGGACGTCAACTACGGCGGTACCACAACCTTCAATAGTGACGGCCTGGAAAACTACATCGTTGACCTGCCGGTGAATCCCGCCGCGGCCGCCTTCAAATGGTCGGTAGGCAGAATCGGCAGCTATCTCATCCAGCTCGAGCTTTCTGCCATGCAGACCGAAGGCCGCGGTGAGGTAATTGCCAGCCCGCAGGTCATCACCGCCAACCAGAAAGAAGCCACCATTGAATCCGGTACGGAAATTCCTTATCAGGAAGCGAGTGCTGCCGGTGCAACCGCCGTCTCGTTCAAAAAAGCGGTGTTGAGTCTGAGGGTCACGCCGCAAATTACGCCAGACGATCGGGTCATCATGGACCTCACGGTCAATAACGATTCGGTTGGACAGGTATTCGCGGGCGTACCCAGTATTGACACCAAACAGGTCCAGACGCAGGTGTTGGTGGAAAATGGCGAGACCGTCGTTCTGGGAGGAATCTTCACCTCGACGAACAACAAGGATCAGACCAAGGTGCCGTTCTTCGGTGATTTGCCCTACTTTGGGCATCTGTTCAAGAGAACCTCGGTGGAACAGAAAAAGCGCGAACTGCTGATTTTCGTGACGCCCAAAATCCTCAAAGAGTCCCTTTCTCTGTCACAGAAATAGTTGGGCCTATCCGTCAGCAAAGGGCCCTCCGGGCCCTTTTCTTTTTGCGCCATGGGTCAGGCTCTGCAACAATTCCTGCCGTGGAAAAGCCAGCACGAATATTCCTTATCGGACCTATGGGCGCGGGCAAGACCACCATCGGCAAGCGCCTTGCTAGAGCGCTTAAGCGCCGATTCGTTGACTGCGATCACGAGATCGAGCGCCGAACGGGCGCACGAATACCGTTGATTTTCGAGATCGAGGGCGAGAGCGGGTTTCGGTCGCGGGAAAAGCGGGTCATTGATGACCTCACCCAGGAGGAGAGCATCGTTCTCGCCACTGGCGGGGGAGCCGTATTGGACCCGGAAAATAGAATAGCCTTGGCCAGCAGGGGACTCGTCGTCTACCTCAACGCCCCCATAGAACTGCTGGTTGCGCGCACACGTAACGATGCAAATCGCCCACTGCTCCAAGTGGCCAACCGAAGCGAGAAAATGCGAGAAATCATCCGACAGCGCGAGCCGCTCTATCGTGAGATAGCCCACTTGACCATCGATACCGGTGCCCAATCCATGAGCGACATCGTCAACACCATCAGAGCGAGCGCATCGTGATTCGAATCGAGGTCGATTTAGCAGCGCGCAGTTATCCGATATTCATTGGGTCAGGGCTCTTGCGCGATACCGCCTTGCTGGGCCGGGCCATCAAATCCAAACAGGTCATGCTCGTCACCAACGAATTGGTCGACCCGCTTTACGCTCACTTCGTTGAAGAAGCCCTGCAAGACCGACAACTGCGCAAAGTCTCGCTCCGCGATGGCGAGTCGCAGAAAACCATCGAGAGCTACTATCAAATTCTGACAGCCTTGCTTGAAGCCAAGTTTGAAAGAGGCTGCACGGTGGTTGCGCTGGGCGGCGGGGTAGTGGGGGATGTGGCCGGATTTGCCGCCGCCTCTTACCAGCGCGGTGTCAGTTTTGTGCAACTCCCAACCACACTGCTGGCGCAAGTGGACTCCTCGGTAGGCGGCAAGACGGCCGTTAACCATCCGCTCGGCAAAAACATGATCGGCGCTTTTCACCAACCCACAGCCGTCATTGCGGATCTGGAAACGCTTGGCACCTTGCCGCCTCGCGAATTCACTGCCGGCCTTGCGGAGATCATCAAATACGGGCTGATTCGTGACCGGGATTTTTTCGACTGGATGGAGACCCACCTCGACCAACTTCTTGCCCGCGACACGGCAACGCTCGCGCTGGCCGTGAGAAGGTCTTGTGAGAACAAGGCGGCAGTCGTTGGCGCCGACGAACAGGAGAGCGGCGAGCGGGCTTTACTGAATTTTGGACACACTTTCGGGCATGCGATTGAACATGCGCAGGGCTATGGGAGCTGGCTGCATGGCGAGGCGGTTGGGGCCGGCATGTGCATGGCCGCGAGGCTGTCGACGCGAATGGGCAATATCGCGCCAACCAGCCGCGATCGAATAATCAATTTGGTTGCGCGAGCGGGGCTTCCCACCGAGCCACCGGAATCAAGCAGTCGCAGCCAGTTGCTAGAGGCGATGAGCATCGACAAGAAAAACAGGGACGGCCGGATTCGACTGATCTTGCTTGATGCCATCGGCCATGCGTCGATACGAGATGATTACGACGAGGGGGCCCTGCTCGAAGTGCTAGGACCGTCAGCGACCTTTCAGGTCGGCTGAAGTCGCAACGCCCAGAGCACACCGTCCAACCCCATGAGCGCACTCGCCGCCTACGCCGTCCTGGAATCAGCGACCCGTGGCCGCCTGTTTGAGGAGGCGCCGCCGCGCTGGCGCAGCCAGTTTCAGCGCGATCGCGACCGCGTCATTCACAGTTCCGCGTTTCGGCGCCTGGAATACAAGACACAGGTCTTCGTTAATCACGAAGGCGACATGTTTCGCACGCGCCTCACACATTCGCTGGAAGTGGCGCAGATCGCGCGGAGCGTCGCGCGTGCCTTGCAGATCAACGAAGATCTGGTCGAGGCAATTTCGCTCGCTCACGACCTCGGCCACACCCCGTTTGGCCATGCCGGTCAGCATGCCCTAAACGCCTGCATGCGGGAATTTGGCGGCTTTGAGCACAACCTGCATTCCCTACGCGTAGTCGACCTGCTGGAACAGCGCTATCCCGAATTCCCCGGCCTCAATCTGATGTACGAGACCCGGGAAGGTATTCTCAAGCATTGCAGCCATGAAAATGCGCAACGACTGGGACCGCTAGGTCAGCGATTTCTGGCGCGACGCCAGCCCTCGCTAGAGGCGCAACTTGCAAATGTCGCAGACGAAATCGCCTACAACCACCATGACATGGACGATGGCTTGCGCGCCGGTTTGCTCACCATCAGCCAGCTGCGCGAACTCGATTTTTTTCGCCAAATCGAAGACGAAATCCGCGCGCGCTGGCCCTCACTTGACCCGAAACGGCAACGCTACACCGTCATCCGGGAAATGCTGAACCGATCTGTGATCGACCTCATTGAGCATTCGACGGCCCAAATTGCGGCAAGACAACCCGTAGACGTGGAGCAGGTGCGTAGCGCCCCGGTCACGATGGTGGATTTCAGCCCCGGGATGCGGGAACACCATCTGGGCCTCAAGCGCTTGCTCCGCACGGCCCTCTACGAACACCCTCAGGTGCAGGCAATGGCGCAAAGGTCACAGAAAATAGTGGCCCGTTTGTTTGAGGAATACATGGAAAGGCCGGTACTCTGGCCGCAGGACAAAGGCGTGCTGCCCGCCGAATTACTTCCGCGGGCCCAAGCCGTCGCAGACCATATCGCCGGCATGACCGATCGTTACGCCATGGCAGAACATGCCAAGCTAACCTCCGGTAACGACAGCACTGACTAAAAGGGCACGCGTGGATATCTCTCTCACTAATCCAACGGCAGCATTTGGTTCGGAACTGCCTTCAGGCGGGCTCTACATCAGTCCGGTGCTGCAACAACGCACAGACCTTATCGCCCATCTCCTGGAGTTCGGGCGGCAGTTGATTTTGCTCACGGGGGAGCAGGGAACCGGAAAATCCACCGTCCTTCGGTCCATCGCAGGCGCTTCGGCCGAGCGCTGGCGCTGCGTCACGCTGAATGCGGGCCCACTGCTGAGCGCGCAGAGCCTGCTTACCCAAGTCGCCGCAGCACTCGATATCGACGCCGAAGACAGTGCGGCAGAGAACCCGCTGATCGAGTCGCTGCGCCAGAAAATCACCCATCTGGAGCGCAATGGCAAAACGGTGGTGTTGATGGTGGATGACGCCGACCAGCTACCCGTTGAAACCGTCAGCGTGTTGCTGGGCCTGGCGCGCACCGAAGAACCCTTGGCGGAGGCGCGGGTTTTGATGACGGCAGCGCCGGAACATGCCGCCCTGCTGGCCGCGTTACAACGGGATCGCCCCCAACATGGTCTGGTTCATGTGGTGGAAATTCCGCCGCTGGCCGAGACCGAGACCCGCGCCTTTCTTGAACAACGTCTGGGCGCACTGGGCGCCACGGTGGACGAATGGTTCTCGCCGGAAACCATCGCGCACATCGGGCAAGAGGCCAACGGCAATCCTGGCGTCCTGGTTGCGCTTGCGCGTCAGGCGATGATGGGCAGAGCGCCCAGTCCTAGCCAGTCACGGCCAGCCCTGCCTTGGGAGAACGCTGTCACAGTTGCGCGCAAACAACTGGCAAATCCGAAATTGCGCCCCGTGATGGCAGGCGTGCTGGCTATCTTGGGCATTGGCCTGTGGTTCATTTTCAGCGGCGCCCCGGAACCCGCACCGACACCGTTAAGCACAACGACCGAGGTCCCGGCACCAACCCCAGCGCCCGTCGAGGCACCTGCGGCTCCCCCGGCGAGCCCCGCTAGCGAAGTCACCACCTGGGGTGGCGACCGGCAAAGAATGGAAATCACCCTCCCTGATCCTGGCGGTACACCAAACCCCACCGGCCCGACGGCGCCAGCCTCGACGGCCGAGATGGTGCCGCTCCCGCCGGTGGCGAGCACAGATGCGGCGCAAACGACGCCGCCATCTGCAGCGGCGGTAGCGTCAGCCACCGCAGCAAGCACACCGACACCGCCCGCCGTTGCGGCGCCCGTGCGTGAAGCCCCGCCGAAACCCGCGCCCGTGAAGAACGGGCAGGAAAAGCCCAAGCAGGCCATCACCAAAACACCGAGCAAGCCGGCGCCGACCAAGTCGACTCCCGCGAGCAAGCCGAAGGCTTCCCCTTCCACCAAGACCGCTCAGGCAACGAAGTCACAATCCTCAACGCCGGCGAAACCGCTACGCAAGGCCCCCGCCCCGCAGGCCGCGCCTGAATCTGGTTATACCTTGCAGCTGTTTGGCGTGAGCGAACGCACGGCCGCATCCGGTTTTATCAGCCGCCACGGCATTGCTGGGTCGGCGCGCATCATTGATACCAAGCGCAATGGCAAACCGTGGTACGTGGTCGTCTACGGTCGCTACACCGCACGAACTGCAGCCCAAAATGCAGCCTCACGCCTGCCGCCGGCCATTGCCCGCGAAGTGCAGCCGTGGGTTCGGGATGTCAGGAGCGTGAACGCCCTTCAACACTAAGCGGACAGCGCCCGGCCAGAGGCCAAGTGGGCGGGCGAGGCGAATGCTTGGGCGCTTTTAGCTGCACCGCAAAAAATGCTTGCCTCCACCGTGACACTCCGCTAATACGACGGCTATACTTCCCGCCCTTTTTGGCTCAGTTTTCATCCCCTGCCCAAGGGGTTATCAGAACAGGTATCTCTTAGATGTCGATCGAGCGCACCACCTTTCCCCATCAGGGTCGGCCTGAAGCAGGCCTCTATGACGCAAGCACGGAACACGACGCCTGTGGCGTTGGTTTCGTCGTGGACATGAAAGGGCGCAAATCGCATCAAACCATTGAGCGCGCGCTGACCATCCTCGACCATCTCGAACATCGGGGGGCCTCCGGCGCCGAGATCAATACCGGAGATGGCGCCGGGATTCTCATCCAGATCCCCGACCGGTTTCTCCGCCGCGAATGTAGCAAGCTGGGTTTCGAACTCCCGCCCGCCGGCCATTACGCCGCCGGCATGATCTTTCTGCCGCGGGCTGCCGCCGACGCCGCAGCCTGCGAAAACGAATTCGCAAAAGTCATCGCCGAAGAAGGCCTCACGCTCCTCGGCTGGCGTGAGCTCCCTTTCGACGATTCCGCCATCGGCCCCACCGCGCTGGCCTGCGAACCCGCGTTCAAGCAGCTGTTCATCGGCCGGCCCGCCCACATCGCGGATGGCGACACCTTTGAACGCAAGCTCTACGTGGTCCGCAAACGCGTTGAACACGCCATCTGGCAGTCTTCGCTGGCAGAAAAGCAGCTCTTCTACGTGCCGAGCCTGTCCCACCGCACCATCGTTTATAAGGGAATGCTGAACGCC
>CAMCQE010000016.1 GCA_945876945.1 Klebsiella pneumoniae | reverse complement strand
AGCTGTGGTTCGAGAATCTGGACAGCTTCATGGCCTATTGGAACAGCCCACGCATCCAGAAAATTTTCGGCGACGACGCGCCGCGCTTTCTCGGCGCCGGCTGCACGGCGTTTCTGGCGCAGGAGCATCGGGTGCGCTGGTAGCGCGCTCCGCGTTTTGATGGCGGCAGTGCCAACCCGTTCAGGCTTCGACAAGCTCAGCCCGAACGGGGTTTAAGTGTGTCGGCTCGAGATGCCGTTCGCGCCGCCGCCCGTCGAAGGGCGAGTGCGAAGGCGCGCATTTGGGGACAGCGCATTTGCGCATTTGGGGTCAGGGTAAAAATTATCCGGAATGGCGTTGCTGACCCCAAACTCCCATGGAGGCAGTGCCAGCCCGTTCAGGCTTCGACAGGCTCAGCCCGAACGGGGTTTATAGTGTGTCGGCTCGAGATGCCGTTCGCGCCTCCGCCCGTCGAAGGGCGAGTGCGAAGCCGCACATTTGGGGACAGGGTAAAAATTACCGTGATTTACGGTGACCTAGAACTCCCTTCGAGTTTTTACTCTGACCCCAAACTCTCCAGGTGTGTCGGCGCGAGATACCGTTCGCCCTGAGCCCGTCGAAGGGCGAGTGCGAAGGCGCGCATTTGGGGACAGGGTAAAAATTACCCGGATTTACGGTGACCCAGAACTCTCTTCGAGTTTTTACGCTGTCCCCAAACTCTCCGCTTAGCCCAGAATTTCCTGCAAGGCGGTCACCAGCGCCGCGCATTCCGCTTCGGTGCCAATGCTGATGCGCAGGAACTGGTCGATGCGTGGCGCGTTGAAGTGCCGCACGATAATTTTGCGTTCGCGGAGCGCGAGCTGGAGCGCGGCGGCGTCGCGCTGCGGGTGGCGGGCGAACACAAAGTTCGCGCCGGAAGGCAGCACTTCAAAGCCGAGCGCGCTCAGCGCGGCGTCCAGCGCATCGCGGCTCGCAATTACCGCCTGCCGCGTTTGCTCAAAGTAGGCCTGATCTTCAAACGCGGCGACCGCGCCGGCGATCGCCAGGCGGTCGAGCGGGTAGGAATTGAAACTGTTCTTCACCCGCTCAAGGCCTTCAATCAGCCCGGCATCGCCCAGCGCGTAGCCCACGCGCAGGCCGGCCAGTGAACGCGACTTCGAGAGCGTGTGCGTGACCAGCAGATTGGGATATTCCCGCACCAGCCCAACGGCGCTATCGGTGCCGAAGTCGACATAGGCTTCGTCGATCACCACCGCGATGTCGCGATGCGCATCGAGCAAGCGTCGCACTTCACCGAGCGCCATCGCGCGACCGGTTGGCGCATTGGGGTTCGGCAGGATGATGCCGCCGGCGGGACGCGCGTAGTCGTCCACGGCGATGCTGAAATCGTCCCTCAGCGGCACGGTCTCGAATTCAATGCCGTAGAGCCGGCAGTACACCGGATAGAAGCTATAGGTGATGTCGGGAAAGAGCAGCGGCGCGGGGTGTTTGAGCAAGGCCAGGAAGGTGTGCGCGAGCACTTCGTCGGAGCCGTTGCCCACGAACACGTTGCCGATCTCAAGTCCGAAATGCGCGGCAATCGTGCGCTTCAGGCGCTCGGCGTTGGGATCGGGATAGCGACGCAGCAGCCCGTTGGCCTCAGCCGTTATCGCGGCCAGCACCTGCGGCGACGGTGGATACGGGTTCTCGTTGGTGTTGAGTTTGATCAGGTTGTCGATCTTCGGCTGCTCACCCGGCACATAGGGTTGCAGGGTGCGAACGACATCGGTCCAGTAACGATTCACTTGGCGGCCTCACCGGGTTCATTGCGCACCACGGTCATTTTGCCGTTGGCGACTTTCCACATTTTCAAATCTGACGTCACCACAAACAGCGGCACGTCGTAGAGCAAGCTCATCAGCACATGGGATTCGAGCGGCGTCTTGCTGAGGGTATTACGCACGCCGAGGCCTTTAGTGCCATTGCTGTCCGCCGCCGCGCCCAGCGCTTCGCGCGAGGTGGTGGCGCAGGAGGTGGACAGCGGCTCGGTGGCGCGGATTTGCGTGCCATCCGCGCTGAAGCGATAGCGCATGTGTCCGCCGACCATGAGCTGGTCGGGGTTGGTGCTGGCGGCAATGCCGTACACCAGTAGTCCGGCGCCGCTGGGATCCGCCACCGCGAGCGTGTTGTAGCGCCCGTCGCAGCGCGTGCTGAGGTCTTCCGCGGCACGTCTTCTGGCGTTGGCCTGCGCCATTTCGCGATGCGAAATCTCGGGTTTGGCCGGCGGGACGAGCGCCGGCAGCAGGAGGTCTTCGAACACCGCATCCACCACCGCCGCCAGGCTCTCGCCGGCGGGTCGTAGATAACGCACGGTGAAGTGCTTGGGGTCGCCCTCGGTGACGTAGCCCACGATGTGCTCGGCCTCCACGTCGTAGTTGTCGTGCACCAGCTCGGAGGCAATCGCCACCCGGCGGTCCTGCTCAAAAAGCTCGCGTCCAATTTTTTCGATCGTCGCCGCGTCAAAGCTGGACCAGGGCGCTTCAGCCGCCAGCGTTGGGGCGCTCAGCGCCAGCAGCAACACGCTGGTGGCAAGCTGCCTCGCAATAGTCATAAGCGCTCCCATCCTGAGTTAGACGACATGGCGGCGTAGGTGGCTGCCGAACCCACACTATAGCCGCCCGACGATCGACCCGACCACCTGAGGGCCGCTTCCGTCGCGCCGCGCGTGCGCGGTAGCATGCGTTCGCGCAATCCCGCCCCGCTCTTCGAGAGATCCCTGTGGAAGAACTGCTGACCTCGCTCGCCGACGGCGTGCTCACCATTACGATGAATCGACCCGCGCGCAAAAACGCGCTCACCGGCGCCATGTACGAGCGCTTCGCGGGCGCGCTGGAGGCGGCCGAGCATGATCCGGCGGTGCGCGCGGTGCTCATTTGCGGGGTGCCGGGCGCGTTCTCGGCGGGCAACGACCTGCAGGATTTTCTGAGCGCGGGGGAGGTTCGCGAGGCGCGTCCCGCTCACTTGTTGATCCGCGCGCTCACCAACACCACCTTGCCGCTGGTGGCCGCCGTCGACGGCGTGGCGGTGGGGATTGGCACCACCATGCTGCTGCACTGTGATTTTGTGTATGCCTCGAACGCGGCCAAATTTGCGCTGTCGTTTATCAATCTCGGACTGTGCCCGGAGGCGGGTTCCAGCCTCTTGCTAACGCGCCTCGCCGGCTACCAGAAGGCCGCCGAATTGCTGCTATTAGGCGAGACCTTTGACGTGCAGACGGCGCAGTCGATCGGACTGGTGGGCGAGGTGCTGGACGGCGACGCGCTGCTAGCTCATGCGCAGGCGGTAGCCGCCAAACTGGCGGCCAAGCCGCGCGCCGCGATGCGGATTTCCAAAGCCCTGTTACGGCGACCGGAAGAGCCGCTGGCCGCACGGGTCGAGGCCGAGATTGTCGACTTCACCGCCCTGCTGGGCGGGGACGCGGCGCGCGAAATCATGGGGGCTTTTCTGGAGAAACGCGCCCCCGACCGCGCGCGCTACGACTAACCATGCGCCGCTTTACTCGATTCCTTTCGATGCTGACCTGCAGCCTGTGGGCGAGCAGCGCGCTGGCCTCACCGACCGCGCAAGACCTCATTCGCACCTGTGAAGCCGCGCTCGCGGCGGATTACAAAACCGTGGATGCCGCGATGTGCGACTGGTACGTCGCGCCCTGCGGCGTGTGTGGCAAGGAGGGCCCGCCCCAACCCGACTGGTGTCTGCCGCCTGAACTCACCGGGGCGGCGCTGGCCCGCACCGTGGTCGACGCCCTGCGCGCGGCCCCGCAGCTCGCCGCAGCGCCGGCGCCGACCGCCGTCGAAGCGGTTTTGAAAGCCCGTTATCCCTGCGCCGCCCAGCCCTGATCCGGCGTCCGAACCGTATCCTGAATCTGTCCCAAGGAGTTTGCCCCATGAATCAACCGACCCTCGCCGTGCCCGGCGTGCCCGCCGCCCTCCATCGCGGCACCGACGACCTGCCCTGGATGCCGCTCAACGAAGGCGTGAGCTTTCAGCTTTTGCAGGTGAATGTGGAAGCCGGCCTGTGGGTGCTCCGCACGCGTTTCGCGCCCGGCCTCACCGTGCAGCGCCATCGGCATACGGGTGAGGTTTACGCCTTCACCGTCAGCGGCGCCTGGAAGTATCTTGAATACCCGGAAATCAACCGCGCCGGTTCCTACCTCTACGAACCCGCCGGCTCCATCCATACCCTGCACGCGCTGGCCGACAACAACGAACCGGCCGACGTCTTCTTTGCGATTCGCGGCGCCAATCTCAATCTGACGCCCGACGGCAAAGTGGAAAGCGTGACCGACGCCGGCAAGATTCTCAAAATCTACCGGCGCGAGTGCGAAGCCCACGGCGTGCCCATGCCGGACGTCATCGGCGCCTGAGTCCTCGTCGACCTTTAACCGAGCACCGGCGCGCGCCGGTGCCGGGTGGCCTGTTCAAAGCCGTAGGCCAGCCGGAACAGCGTGCCCTCGTCGTAGGGGCGCCCCATGAATTCCAGTCCCACCGGTAGCTGACCGTCGGCAAAGCCGGCCGGCACGGTGATCGCCGGCAGCCAGCTTTGCGAGGCAATGAGCGTATTGGTGGGATAGGTCAGCGTGGTCCACACACAGGTGTTGAGCTGCTCGCGGGTGGGCGCCGCCACCTGCACGTCCGGGAAAATCAGCGCATCCAGCCCGTTGGCCGCCATCAGGTTGGTGAGCTGGCGCTGGAAGGCTTCGCGGGCCGCGAGGCGCCGGAAATACAGCGGGTCGTATTCGGCTAAGTCTGGCCCCACCACGCAGGCTTCGAGCAGGTCCAGCATGGGGTGATAGTCGCGCGCGTCGAAAATCTGCTGGAGCCGGCGCAGCGGGGCGCCGGGACGCGCCGCCAGAAACGCATTCAGATCGCTCTTCGAGCAATTCACGTACAGCGAGGTCTCCACCAGCTGGCGGGCGAGATCGGCGATAGTCACCGGCAGCACCAGCGCGCCGGCCTCGCGCAGCGAACCGCAGGCTTCGCGCACCACCCGATTCACAGGGCCGGCGTGCGGGTCGGCGTCGTCGCCGAGCGCGTTGGTGACCAAGCCCAGCCGCGCACCGCGCAGGCCATCGGCATCCAGTTCAGCGGCGTAGGGGCGCGTGCGGCGGGCGATGGAGTAGTTCACGCTCAGCGTATCGACAGGGTCGTAGCCGGCAATCACATCGAACACCGCGACGGCATCCGCCACGCTGCGCGCCATGGGGCCCACGGTGTCCTGAAAAAACACCAGCGGCGAGGAGCCGGCGCGGCTCACCACGCCGGGCGTGGAGCGAATCCCCACCAGCCCGCAATGCGAGGACGGCACGCGAATCGAGCCGCCGCAGTCGGTGCCCAGCCCGACGGTGGCGAAGTTGGCCGCGATAGCAGCACCCGTTCCGGCGCTGGAGCCGCCGGGGTCGCGAGTCGTGTCGTAAGGATTGCGGGTCTCGCCGCTGCGCGAGGAATACGCCCACCATGATGTGGCGAAGTCGGGCAGGGTGGTTTTGCCAAGAATGACCGCGCCCGCCGCGCGGAGTTTGGTCACCACGGTCGCGTCGGCCGGCGGGTAGTGCGTGGCGAAGGGCGCGCTGCCGTAGCTGGTGGGAATGTCCACCGTATCGATGTTGTCTTTCAGCAGGACGGGGATGCCGTGGAGCGCGCCCTGCAGCTGCTGGCTGCTGTGAAACGCGGCGTCCAGCGCGTCGGCTTCCAGCAGCGCCTGCTCGTTGAGGCTGACCACGGCGTTGAGTGTGGCGCCGGCCTGATCGTGCTGCTCGATGCGGTGCAGATAGCCCGTTACCAGTTCGCGCACCGTCAGTGCCCGACGCTGGATGGCGTCGTGGATGGTGCTGATGGTGGTTTCTTCGAGGGCAAAGCCGGCGGGGTGGGCGTCACTGCTCATAGGGGCTCCTGTAGGCCGGACGTGAGCGCCCGGCAGATTGGGGATAAACCAGCATGCAGTGCGGCTTGTCAGCGCGCGCATCGCCTCGCCACACTACCATCAAGCCCGACTGGCGCCGACTGCCTGGCGCCCCCATCTGAAAGGAGTTCCCGATGTCTGTTCCCTCTCCCCTGGTCAGCACCGAATGGCTGGCCGCGCATTTGCACGACCCTGAGCTTCGCGTGCTCGACGCCACGGTTTTCCTGCATCCCAATCCGGACGGCGCCGGCTATATCCCTGAGAGCGGGCTGGCCCGCTGGCAGGCCTCGCATATCGAGGGCGCGCAGTTTGTGGACCTCATCGACGCGTTTTCGGATTCGAACTCGAAAGTGCGTTTCACTATGCCGTCGCCCGCCGAATTTTGCGCCCGCGCGGCTGCGCTGGGGATTGGCGATAACAGCACGGTGGTGATTTACAGCACGGGCAGTCCGATGTGGGCCACCCGTTTGTGGTGGATGTTCCGCTCGGTGGGCTTTGATGCCTGCGCGGTGCTGGACGGCGGTTTCGCGCGCTGGAGCCAGCTCAATCTGCCGGTGACCGCCACCACCCGGGACTATGCGCCGGCACAGCTCACCCCGCGGCCGCGGCCGGCGCTGTGGGCCAATCAGGCCGACGTGCTGGCGGCCATCAACGACGGCGAAGTCTGCACCATCAATGCGCTTTCGCCGCAGGTCTACAGCGGGGAGAAAAACATGTATGGCCGCCCGGGGCATATTCCAGGCAGCCGCAACGTGTTCTACGACAGTTTGATCAATCCCGAGGATGGCACCTGGCGTGCGCCGGAGGCGCTGCGGCCGCTGTTTGAGGGGGTGGGCGCGTTCGCGCGCCCGAAGGTGATTTGCTACTGCGGTGGCGGCATCTCCGCCACCATGGATGCCTTGGCGCTGGTGTTAACGGGTCATCCGCAAATCGCGGTCTATGACGGCTCGATGATGGAATGGGTGGCCGACCCGGCGCTGCCGCTCACGCTGGGCGCTGAGGCCTGAGGCGACTCAGGCCAGAAAGAGACAGAGGGTTTCCACGTACTCCTGGTCGACGTCGTCCATGAGCTGGTCCGGGGTGAAATTTACCGGCAGGCCAAGGCGCGTGAGGGGGGCAGGGTCCCAGTGCAGCGCGGGCCCCGGCAGTTCGCTGAAACTGCCGGTGCCGGACGCATTGGCAATTAATTCGGCGACATAAACGACAGCAGCTTCGACCGGGGCGTGGCGGGCCAGATGCGGCTCGTGATGCCAGTTAACGGCTTCCGAGATGCTCGCGGGCAACTGCCAGTGCTCCAGCATCAGGCTGCCCAGTTGCGCATGCTCAAAGCCGAGTTCGCGGCGTTCAATCCGATGCAGGGCAGCTTCATCGCCGTTGGCCTCGCGAATCATCTCTTCGGCGAGTTCCGGATAGCGGTGGTTGATAATCAGCGTGCCGATGTCGTGCATCACGCCGGCCACGAACAGGCGCTCGGGCCGTAACACGCCGCAGCGGCGCGCAATCGCCTGCGCCAACAGCCCGGTGTACACCCCGTGGCGCCAGAAGGCGTTCATATTGGTCACGTCGCTGGAGAGGCGGGAGAAGGTTTCCACCGCGCTCAGCGCCAGCACCAGTTTTTGCAGTTCGGCAAAGCCCAGCACGTTGATGGCGCGGGAGACGGTGTCGACGCGGTTGGCCAGGCGATAAAACGAACTGTTCGCCAGCCTTAGCACACGAGCGGCCAGCGCCGGGTCGCGCAACAAGACCCTTGCGAGGTCGTCGGCGCTCGCACGCGGGTCGCTCATCAAGGCATTCACTTTCAGGCAGACGTCCGGCGGTGAGGCGATAACGGACATGTCCGTCACCAGCGCGGCGGCGATACGGTTGGCGAGGAGATCGTCGGGATACGCGGGGGCGAGAGGAGTCACGTCGGGAATTCCTGTTACAGGCGGGGCTCGCCCGCTGTTTCGGCGCGCTTAGACCGCTTCTTGAGTCCGGACCAGTTTGAACCCGCGCCGGGCGACGAGCGGCGTTTCAGGGAGTGCCAGCAGTTCCGCTGCGCCAATATCTTCCGCCAGCATTGTGATCGTTTCGCGCGTCCGGGCGTCGGCTGCGGCATAGACCGCCAGCGCCCGCTGCAGCATCCAATAGTCGTAGCTGAAAATGGCCCGCTCGGTGCCGACTTCATGCGTGGTCCCGCGCCCAAGCGTGACCGTGTGACGCCCAAGTTCGCGCGGAATTTCCGTCTCTGTGTGATCTGCCAGCCACGCCTGTAAGGCCGCCGCTTGCGCCAGCAGCACCGGCACATAGTCGCGGCACAGTTGGCGGAGCACCGGCCGCAGCGTGTCCGGGATTTGGGTGCGCGTGAGCTGCTCGCCGACCGCCGGCACCGCGCCCATCCGACACACCCAGGCCACGACCTGCGGGGCGAGGGCTTTCATCAGCGCGCCGGAATTGGGATCGCGAAAAAGATGCGCGTGAAACGGGCCGTAGAGCGCGCAGTCGGCGAGGCTGGGTGTGCTCCCCAGCAAAAAATCGTGCTGGGTGAAGTGTGCCTCGAGACCGGCGAGCAGGAGGTGATATTCGGTCTCGATGGCCGGCGCTGCGACCTCGTTCACGCCCAGCGCGCCCAGCCAGCCGCGAAAGCGCGTGGCGATTTTGGCGCCAATGGCGAGCTGCCGTTCCAGCGGCAGCGTGGGGTCGTTATTCCGGCCAAATTCGCTGATCGCGAAGTCGTTGTCGTGGTTCCAGCGATAGTGCAGCGCCGGCACTTTTACCCATTCGTCGAATAGCAGTTCCATCAGATAGACGAGGAACCGCCCGGCGGCGTCGGCCGGCAAGGTGGGCACCTGCGGATACGCGAGTTCCAGCGCGTCGACCATCTCGCTGGTGTCCTGCAGGGTGGTCGCGTTGGGGCCCAGCAGCACCGGAATCACCGGCCAGCCCACGCGCGGCAGGATGTGCTCGGCAAAAATCTCGCGGGTGGCGAGGATGTTCTGATGCGGAATGCGCTTGTAGCGCAAAAACGCAGAAATCTTGGCGGTGTAGTACGAGCAGTCTGCGCCCAGCAGTTGCCAGGTGTCGCTGGCGAACGCGGCCGGCGCCGGATGAAAAAGATCTTCCGGCGCCGACAGCATGGGCTTAGGCCGCCTTGGCTTTACGCGCCGCCGGTTTGGCTTTCGCCTTCGCCGCAGGCTTGGCGCTGGCAGTGGCCTTGGCGGCGGGTTTGGCCTTGGCCGCCGCAGTTTTGGCACTGGGTTTGGCTTTGGCCGACGCCTTGCGGGCAGCATGACCTTGCTGCATGCGACGCAGTTCTTCCCAGCCCAGATAAGCGGTGAAGCCGTTGTCGTCGAAGAACAGCACCGGGCCGTCGCAGATGAAGAGGTACTCGGTGTCTTCCAGCGCGGTGGTGGCGCCGTGAATCATGCCGTTCGGTTCGTAGACGTAATCGCCGGCGTCGAGCGTGCCATCACGCACCTGCAATTTGCCCGACAGGATGAACGTGTGCGAGGCCGACAGGTGCTTGTGCGGCGGCGCGACGAAGCCTTTCAACCAGCGGAAGTGCACCGCCCACCGACCGCTTTCGGCGCCGGTGTAAAGCACGCGGATAAAAGCTTTTTCAGGATCCATCGGCTGCGGGATCCAGTCTGCGTTGCTGGCCTTGACCAGCGTGTCCATGAGTTCTGGGTTGATAGGCGAAATGTTTTGCGGCAAAGCCATCGAGAGATCTCCAGGGAAATTGACTGATGATGCGGATGAATCGAGCCCCGCAGCACAGGCTGCCGCGGGGCTCGTAGGGTGGCCCTAGACGGCGCGCAGGAACGCCGGCGCGGTGTCTTCGTCGATGTCGAAAGCCGGACGCGGCCCGATTTTCTTCAGTTCCGGCAGCACTTCTTTGGCGAACAGGCTCTGGTTAGCGCGGCCAATTTCGAGCGGCATGCCGGCGTAGCTGAAGATGCCGTTGAAGCCGCAGGCATTGGTGCGGGCCTGAATGTCTTTGATTTTCTCGAAACACATTTCCGGCGTGCCCCACACCTGCAGGTCCATGAAGAACTTCGCCATGCCGTCCACGCCCATCTGTTCGATGGTCTTGTTGAGATTGGTGTAGTACTCGTAGCCCTTGGTGGTTTCGAAGTGGTTGCTGCTCATTTCGTAGTGCTGCACCACCGAGCGCCAGTAGCCCACGATGTACTCACGGGCGAGTTCTTCGGCGCGGCCGGCATCCTTGTCGCACACCACCCAGCCGGCCACATAGGGATTCGGCGCGGCGCGGCCGTGGATCTGCATGAAGAGATCGTTGTAGTCGCTCAGTTCCTGCGCGTGCACGGCCCAGGGTTTCTGCGGAATGACCAGCACGCCGATGCCGAGCTTGGCCATGATCATGGATGACTCGGCCGACACGGCCGCCGCGTAGGTGCGGTTCTTGAATGACTTGAAAGGCTCCGGACGGATGCGCGCTTTCGGCTGCTTGATGTGCTTGCCGTTGTATTCGCAGTAGCCCTGTTCAAGACCGGCCAGAATCATCTCGGCGGATTCCACGAAGCGCTCGCGCGACTCGCCCATATCCAGTCGGAAGCCTTCAAATTCGACGCGGGCCAGGCCGCGGCCAATGCCGAAAATGGCGCGCCCGTCGCTCATGCAGTCGAGCATCGACATTTTCTCGGCCACGCGCATCGGGTCGTTCCACGGCAGCACCACCACCATCGTGCCGAGCTTGACCTTGCGGCAGGCGCCGCCGATGAAGCTCAGGAAGTCGACCACGTCCGGCATCATGGTGTAGTCGGTGAAATGGTGTTCGATGCCCCACACCGATTCGAAGCCCTGCGACTCCGCCATCAGCGCGAGCTTCATGTCTTTCTGATAAACCGAATAATCGCTCTGACCGCCGGCGCGATCAGGATTCTGGAAAATAGTGGCCATTCCGACGTGCATTGCTGTTCTCCTCGCTCTGTAGTGCTAGAGCCCAAGACCGGGCCCGGTCGTTTTTTCCGATATTGCCGTTGAGTTCGTGCGCAGCCCGGCACGACCGCGTTAGTCCGTTATCGGACCCTGATTCACAAACCGCCGCAGGACATTGGCGGTGATTTTCGAGACCTCGTTATCGCCGCCATTACAGGGCAGCGCCTGCCCCCAGGCAATGCTGCCGGTGGAGAACATGGCGCCGCCGTTAATCGCCGCAAACAGCGTGACGTCCGCTCGCACCTGAAAATCCTGCGTCCCGCCGAGACCCGGGTAGTTGAACATGATCTCTTCCACCACGTGCGGATAGGCGTCGGAGAACGGTTCAGAGGTGGCCAGCAGATAGGTGCCGGGCGGGGTGCCAAGGCTTAAATCATAACGGTCGATTTCCAGCCCCGCCGCGCCGTTCTGGCCGAGGCCAAAATCGCCGAAGCGGGTTTGATTGACGCCCTCAAACACCCAGCTCACAGCCGGGTCATGGCTGTCGGGCAGGCGCTGATAGGGGCGGGACTGATCCATGCCCTCGCTGGCAAAGCCAACGCCGGTGAGTTTTTGCGGCGCGCGGCCGCGATTCCGCCAGATGCCGCCTTTCTCGCCAGTTGTCGCCATGTAGTACTCGCCGGGCGCCGCCTGCCAGGCGCGGGAGCCGGCATCGAGCTTGCGAATTTCCATGCACCAGGGCTCTTCTTCACGGAAGGCCACCACCCAGTAATAGCCGTTGGCGCCGAGATACATCACCCGCCCACCGGCCGCAACGTATTGCTCGGTGGCGTCCAGCATGCGTTCCGAGTAGTACTCGGAGTGGGTGCCGTTCAGCACCGCCGCGTACGGCGCCAGACAGCTCACACCTTCGCGGTGCAGGTCTTCGTCGGTGATGACGTCGTAGGCAAAACCCTGCTGTTCCAGCCAGCAAACGATCGAAAGGTCGGCGGCGAACTGCCAGGGCACATTGGTGGCCGCCATGCGGTGTTTGGGCCGCAGCCCCATGATCGGCCGCAGGTAGGACGAATAGCTCACGCCCGCGCCGTCGCGATAATGGTCGTAGCTCGAACGACCCCACTCGGGATGGGCCGCCAGCGCGTAGTCCCAGTCGTAGAGCACCAGCGGATGACCCGTCACGACTTCCACCGCCGGGGCTTCAATCACAAAGCGCTCGTTGGCGTAGGCGAGATAGCTCGCGGTGGGCATCAACATGGCGACCGCCGCCTGCGGCGTGGTGGGGCGCAGGAAGAACACCACGTGATCCTCTGTTTCGCCCGAGCGCAGACGCAGCGCATAAACCCCGCTCTTCAAACCCTCCGGCACCTGCCACTCCAGAGACGGACACCAGCCGCTGTCGATGATGGCGTCTTCGTGAAACTCGATGCCGCCGTACTGCGCGGGATTCAGCCGGAAGCAGTCGTCGCGCCCGCTCCAGTTATAGCCGGTCATGGCGCGCACCGGACGATTGCGGCCCAAGCCGTGCAGGGCGAGCGGCCCGGTGTCGATGAGGCGGTCGTCGATGCCGTGGTCGGTATAGCCGGCGGTGGTGTCCCAGTAGGTTTGCACGGCCTCGGCGGGGGGGACGCCGCCGTCGCGGATGATGTTGAGATCGGTGCGGCTCAATTCGCCGCGCGCAATCCCGCAGCGATCGATCTTGCCGTTGTAAAGCGCGCCGACGACATCGCCCAGCGCGTGATGGCGGGCATGTTCGCCGGCCAGCAGGATCGGCCGCGCACAGGCTTTCGGGGTGAGACTCAACTCGCGGGTGAGGAACACGCCATCGTCGCGCGGCACCACCACCGAGTGCAGGTTGTTGTAGGCCCCCAGCACCGGTTGCTGATAGAGCGCGACCTTACCGCTTTGCGGGTTAACGCTGGCCGCCACCAGATACCAGTTGCGCGCCATCAAGCGCTTGTCGGCGGTCACTTCCGCCGTGCGCTCGCCGTCGCCCAGCCACAGCGTGAGGTAGCCCTGTTCGTTAATGAGCAGCGCAAAGCCTGTCGCCTCGAGCGATGAGGACTGCGTGAGGATGGCCTGTCGGCCTTTGCCCGGCAGCGTCGGACAAATCAGCGCGTGCAGCGTGAAGCTACCCTCGGGCAGCGCGCGGCCTTCCGGGTCGGGGATTTCGATGAAGCTGCCCATCTGGCTGTACTGCTGCGCGAGCGTGACAGGGCCGTTGCAGCTGGCGGCAATTTCTTCTTCCAGAAAACCCGGGCCGATGGGGTTTTCATCGCCATGAATCAGGCGCACCAGTTGCGCCTCAGCGGTGGTGGTGCCTTCCGCGCTCAGCATGAAGCGCAGGGTGTCGCCGGGTTTCACGCTCAGGCGATCGCAGTAGCCGGTAATCAGCGGTTTGTTCATCAGGGTCTTACTCCGCCTGCAGGTCGGCGATATGCCGCAGGAACACGGCGTGAATGGCGGCTTCTTCGCTGGTATAGACCACGTCGTCCAGCGGCTGTGGCGGCTGGCCGGCGGCGATGGGGAGCGCAATCAGCTGCCATTCGCGCATGGGCTTGGCGGAATACAGCGCGTAGTGCGGCGGCCGCCGCAGGAAGTTCACCACCCGCGCCAGCGCATCGCTGTGACGGCCCAGCGGGTTGCTGCGATGTTCTTCGATCAGGGCGGGGGTGATGAGGCCCCGAATTTCAGCGCGCAGCCGCGCGTTGAAAATGGCGTAGGTCTGATGCTGACGATCAGGGCTCGCAGTCGCGTTCATGGCTGACACTCTGTGGCGGGAATAGCTTGAGTATAACGAGGCGTATCCGCGCCGGTCAGCCGGCTTGTGCATTGCTGCGCCGCGTTTCTTGCGTGCACCTGCGATCGCGCAGAGGCATCATGCGGACGAGTGACTTACGGAGTAGCGCCATGCCGCTCGCCAATTTTCTGATGTCCGCCGCGGTCGCCGCGCTGCTGGTGTGCCTCACGGTGCTGATTCACTACGAGGCCCTGCGCGGCATTTCGCGCTGGTTGCCGCATTTGAAGGTCAGACCCCGACAACGAATTCTGGTGGTCATTCTGGGCGTGTTTGCCGCACATACGGTGGAAGTGTGGGTATTCGCCATGGCGTACTGGTTGATGATCGCTCACTGGGAACTCGGCGTGTTGAGCGGTGGCAGCCAGAACTCGATTTTTGAATTCGCCTACTTCTCCGTCGTGGTCTACACCTCGCTAGGCTTTGGCGACATTCAGCCCGTGGCGCATGTGCGATTGATTGCCGGGGTGGAGGCTTTGGTGGGCTTGCTGATGATCGGCTGGAGCGCCTCGTTTACCTATCTCATGATGGAAAGATTCTGGCCCGAGCACGAGGACGACGGCTAAATGCACCAGCCCTTGCCGCGCAGCGTGTGGGCGCTGGGCATCGTCTCACTGCTGATGGATGCGTCGTCCGAGTGGGTGCATGCGCTGCTGCCGTTTTACGTCACCGTGGTTCTGGGCGCCGGGGCCGCGACGCTGGGCGTGCTGGAAGGTCTGGCCGAGGCCACGGCAGCGATCGTCAAACTATTCTCCGGCGCCCTCAGTGATTACCTCGGGCGGCGAAAACCTCTGGTGTTGCTGGGTTACGGACTCGCGGCGCTCACCAAGCCGTGCTTTCCATTGGCGCAGACCGTGGGATTGGTCTTCACCGCGCGCCTGATTGATCGACTCGGCAAAGGCATTCGTGGCGCGCCGCGCGACGCGCTGATCGCCGCCGTGACCCCGCCGGCACAACGCGGGGCCGCCTTTGGCCTGCGCCAGTCGCTGGACTCAGTGGGCGCCTTCATCGGCCCGCTGCTGGCGGTGGCGCTGATGATGCTGTTCGCCAACGACGTGCGCGCTGCGCTGTGGCTGGCCGTGGTGCCGGCCCTGCTGGCGGTGGTGGTGCTGGCGATCGGCGTGGAGGAACCGGCGGAGGTCGGGCCGACACTCGCGAAGACCGTGGTGTGGCGCGCCTGGCGCACGCTGCCGCGCCCGTTCTATCTGGTGGCGGGCATTGGCACGCTGTTCACCCTCGCCCGTTTCAGCGAGGCGTTTCTGATTTTGCGGGCGAGCGACTGCGGACTTGTCATGACTTACGCGCCGCTGGTGATGGTGGTGATGAGCGCCGTTTATGCGCTGGTGTCCTACCCCGCCGGCCGGCTGGCGGATAGTGACGGCTCACGCGGTCTCCTGATTGGCGGTCTGGGCGTGCTGGTGGCGGCCGACCTGCTGCTCGCCGTCGCCGATTCCCCGCTCATGGTGTTTGCCGGCGCCGCGCTGTGGGGGATTCATATGGGGCTCACGCAGGGCCTGTTCGCGAAGCTGGTGGCCGACACCGCGCCCACCGCATTGATGGGCACCGCCTTCGGCATTTTCAATCTCCTGACCGGGCTGGCCCTGCTGCTGGCCAGCACCCTGGCCGGCGTGCTGTGGGAAACCATGGGGCCCGCGCAAACCTTCCTCGCTGGGGCCGGGTTCGCGGCCAGCGCCGCGTTGTGTCTGTTGATGCGGCGCTGAGACGATTGCTTGCGCCGAGCACCTCGCCGCCCACGCGCTTGCCGTGCTAGCGTGCAAGGCCCTTCCGTTGCTGGAGCAATGTCATGACCCTTGCGAACCCCGGCGCTGCAATTTTCCGTCATCACCACATCACGCTGTGTACCGGCGATGCGCAGGAAGACTATGCCTTCCACACCCGCGTGCTGGGGCTAAAAAGCGTCAAAAAAACGCTGCTCTACGACGGCAACGTGCCCATCTATCACCTGTACTACGGCAACGACACGGGCGAGGAGAGCAGCCTCGTGACCAGCTTCCCGGTGCGCCACACCGGCGCCAAGGCGCGGCGGGGCTCGGGCCAAATTGCGTCCTTCAGCCTGTCGGTGCCGGAATCCGGACTCGGCTACTGGGCCGAGCGCCTGCAGGCGCAGGGCTTTGCGGTGCAGGCCACCGAGCGCCTCGGCGAGCGCTGTCTCGACTTCCAGCATCCCTGCGGCATTGATTACTCGCTGGTGGGCGTCAGCGACGACACCCGCGCGCCGCACTCGCAGGGCCCGGTGCCGGCGGAGATGATGATTCGCGGCACGCACAGCATCTGCGTGTCGGTGCGCGACCTCGAACTGATGGATGAATTCATGCACCTCGGTTGGGGCGGGCGCCGCGTGGCCGAAGACGGCGCGCTGGTGCGCTATGCGCTGGGCGCGGGCCACAGCGGCGCGCTGGTGGACTTTTTGGTGGAGCCCGACAAGGCCCAGGGCAGCTGGAATCTGGGCGAAGGCTACGTGCATCACATGGCTTTTCAGGTGGGCACGCACGCCGAGCAGAACGCGATCAAGGCGCGGCTGGAATCGATGGGCCTCACCGATACCTCTGATGTGAAAGACCGCGGCTACTTCGATTCCATCTATGTGCGTACCCCGGGCGGCGCCTTGTTTGAAGCCACCGTCTCGCATGACCCGTCGTTTACCTGCGACGAGCCGGCGGAACAGTTGGGCCGGCAGGTGATCGTGTCGCCGCAGTTCCGGGACAGCCGCGAAGCGCTGGTGGCGCAACTCGGAGTGCTGCAAGACTGATGCGGATCTGGGTCGATGCGGACGCCTGTCCGGTAGTGATCAAGGAAATCCTCTACCGCGCGGCGATGCGGGTAGAGGTCGAACTGATCCTCGTCGCCAATCGTCTGCTGAAGGCCCCGCCTTCAGCCTTTATTCGCAGCCAGCGCGTGCCGGCCGGGTTTGATGTGGCGGATCGCTATATCGAAGACGCCGTTGAGCCCGGCGACCTCGTGATCACCGCCGATATCCCGCTGGCCGCCGGCGTGGTGGCCCGCGGCGCGCTGGCGCTGAATCCACGGGGCGAGCTCTATTCGACCAACAACGTGGCCGACCATCTCTCCAGGCGCAACCTGATGGATGAACTGCGCGGGCTCGGGATTGCCGGCGGCGGGCCGCCGCCGCTGACCACCACCGACCGCCGGGATTTTGCCAATCAGCTCGACAAGGTGCTGGCCAAGGCGCGCGTGAAGTAAGGCGAACTCAGGTGCCGGCGTGGCGCATCACGGGCGAGGGGGTTTTCTTAACATCGCCACCAAGGGCAGCAAAAACAGGAAACTCACCGCGATCGCGGCGTAGATATCCGAGAACGCCTGCATGGACGCCTGCTTGCTGATGAGACCTGCGAGCTTCGCCGGCGCTGCGGCGTCCTGCAAGCTGACCCCGCCGCGCAGCAGCCAGTCCTGAAAATCCGGATTGGTATCGGCCAGATGTCCGCCCAAGGTGTGCCAGTGCACCTGCTCCTGCCGCACATACAGCGTGCCCGATAGCGCGACCCCAAACGCCGAGCCCAGCGTGCGCATCACGCTGTACAAGCCGGCCGCCTCATCGGCGCGATCGCGCGGAATCGTCTCAAAGGTCACCAGCGGCAACTGGCCAAAAATGAGTGCCATGCCAATGCCCTGAATCATGCCCGGCCAAATCAGGCCCCAGGGATCGATCTGCAAGGTGTAGCCCGCCATGAAGGCGCAGGCCACCGTCATGAAACATAGCCCAATGGCTATCAGCCAGCGGGCATCCACCCGATGCGCGAGGTAACTGCCCACGATAATGAGCAGCAGCGCGCTGGTGGTGCCGCGCGGGAGAAACAGCAGTCCGGCCGTGTCCGGTGGATAGCCCAGCAGACGCTGGGTGAGCAGCGGCAGGAGCGTAATGGTGGCGTACATCGTGAGGCAGTAGCCCGCCACCAGCAGGCAGCCCAGCGTGAAATTGCGATTGCCGAACAGTCGTAGATCCACGATGTGATTGGCGACCCGCAGGCCGCGTACGACAAACAGCATCGCGGTCACGGCAGCCGTAATCGCCAGCCCCATGATGAGTTTGGAGGCAAACCATTCGTGGTGGTGGCCAAGATCGAGCACCGCCTGCAGGCTGCCGAGCATCAGCGACATCAGCAGCAGCCCCAGCCAGTCGATGTCCGCGGTGGGGCGGCGCGGCGTGGTGGGAATTTCACTCAGCGCGAGCAAGAGCGCGAACAGGCCAATCGGCACGTTCACGTAAAACACCCAGCGCCACTCAAAATGTTCCGTGATGATGCCGCCGATGGTCGGACCCACGATGGGCGCCACCATGATCGCGATGCTCCAGATGGCCATCGCCTTGGCGCGTTGCGCACGGGGAAAGGCGTCGAACAGCACGGTTTGCGAAAGCGGAATCAGCGTCGCCCCGAAGCCGCCCTGCAGCAGCCGGAACAGCACCATCGATTCCAGACTCCAGGCCGCGCCGCACAGGGCGGACGCGACCACGAAACCAAAAATCGACCACAGCAAGACTTCGCGCCGGCCGAAGCGCGCCGACAGAAAGCCGGTGAGCGGCATCACCACGATGGTGGAAATCATGTAGGAGGTGACGATCCAGGTGATCTGGTCCGGCGTGGCGCCGAAGCTGCCCATCATGTGCGGCAGCGAGACATTCACCACCGTGAGGTCCAGCACTTCGAGCAGCGTGGTCAGCATGACGGCGGTGATCACCGCCCAGCTTGGCGAGTCTGGCGCCCGCTCGCTCATGGCGCGCCGGTGGTGTCGACCTCAACCGACGCGCTGGCACCGACGCGCAGCGGTGTGGCGCTGTCGGCAGGTAGGGCATCCAGCGCGATCCGCACTGGAAAACGCTGTGTGACTTTCACCCAGTTACCCGTGGCGTTCTCCGGCGGCAGCAGCGAGAACGTGGCGCCGGAGCCCGCGCTCAGGCTTTCGACCCGGCCGTTCAAACGCAGGTCCGGATACATATCGAGGGTGATGCTGGCCGGCTGTCCGGGCTTGATGCGCGTGAGATCGGTTTCGCGGAAATTGGCTTCCACCCACCATTCTTTTTCCTCCACCAGGCCGAACTGGGTTTGCCCCATGTGCACCATGGTGCCGGGCCGCAGCGTGAGATTGGTCACCCAGCCGGCGGCGCTGGCCTTGATGTGGGTGAACGAGAGTTCGAGTTCCGCCAGCGCGAGATCGGCGGCGGCTGCGCGCAGGCGTGCGTTCTGCGGACCGCTGTCGCCCAAGGCGTTGCGCGCGCGTTCAAGGCCGGCGCGGGCCGCACCTACGGCGGCCTCGGCTTCGGCATAGGTCGCCAGCGCATCGTCGAGTTGCTGCGCCGGCACGAGCTTTTTCTGTGCCAGCGCCTGCACGCGATTGACCGTGCGCCGCGCGTTGTCGGCGGTGACTTCGCGCTCGCGCAAGGTGGCGCTGGCGGCTTTGATTTCCGCGCCGCTGGCACCGGTGTCCTGGGCGGCGAGCGCGAGCCGGGCCTGGGCGCGGGCGAGTTTCTGTTCAAACGTGGCGGGGCCCAAATCAAACAAGGGCTCACCGGCTCGTACGTATTGGTTGTCCACAACATGGATGAACTTGGCCGGCGCCGTGACCCGCGAAGACACCCGCACGATATGGGCTTCGAGGTAAGCGTCTTCGGTTGAGGGATGCAGGCCGCGATGCTGCCAGTACACGTAGAACCCGGCGACAGATCCCGCGATCAGGGTGAAGGCAAGCACAGCGCGGAGCAGTTTCAAACGCGGACACCTCGAGGCGGCGCAAGCTCGCACGCCGCAGCAGCAGGTTGTTTCGGGGCTGGCGCATGGTACACGGGCCCGCCACGCACCGGGAGCCAGCCCCTGTGCGAGGTGGTGCTTTGTGGCCATA
Organism: Klebsiella pneumoniae; assembly: GCA_945876945.1. Taxonomy (GTDB): domain Bacteria; phylum Pseudomonadota; class Gammaproteobacteria. The sequence goes on along the minus strand of CAMCQE010000016.1, from coordinate 26,682 downwards.
ATGCAACGACGTCTGCGGACGCTCGTACATCAACTCCCGGAGGAGCAAGCAATGAAAAAGTGGATTTCCAGACTGGCCGCCGTCGCGGTGCTCGGTCTCGGCGCAATGACTACCGCCCATGCCGTATCACCGGCCGGCATGAAGCTGTATGTGTTCTCCTCAGGCTCGATGATGCTGGGCAAAGGCTTCCTGCAGAATCTGGCCCCGATGGAACCAAAGATTCAGGTCCCGATTGGTTTCTTCGTGATCAAGCACCCCAAAGGCAACGTGCTGTTCGACACCGGGAATAACGACAAGCTCATCACCGACAGCACCTACTGGGGCAAGCTCGCCAGCGTGTTTGAAGTCAAGATGACGCCGGAAGACGCCATCGACGCGCAGCTCGCCAAAATTGGCCTGAAGCCGGACGACATCAAATACGTGGTCGTCAGCCACATGCATCTTGACCACGGCGGCAACGTCGGCAAGTTCCCCAACTCCACGCTCATTATCCAGGACGACGAACTGAGCTTCGCCATGTTCCCGGATGAACCGTTTGCCGGAGGCTACATTCCGGGTGACGCGCAGGTGCTGCGCTCACCGGTGGGCACCTCCAAGCCGAGCCTGATGGACATGGTGCGGCTTGAAGGCGACTACGACCTTTTTGGCGACGGCAGCGTCGTGGTGCATCGCTCGCGCGGTCACACCAAGGGCAGCCAGATGCTGATGGTGCGTTTGCCGAAGACCGGCTCCACCATTCTTACCGGTGACGCCGTCTACTTCCGCGAGAACATTGAGAAGAATCTCATTCCCAACATCGCGCTGGCCTACGATCCGGTCGGCATTGTGAAAGGCTACGACTGGGTCCGCCGCATGAAGGCGACCGAAAACGCCAACTACTTCACGGCGCACGACCCGGATGCCTTCAAGGCGATGAAGAAAGCGCCGGAATTCTACGAATAAAGCCTGACGAACCGGGCCCGACTTGTTGCTCTGCTACACGCTTCGAGCCCGGTGATTGCTCCAGTCTCTGACGACCGGCCCGGCTTGTCCGGGCCGGTGCTTTTAGCCCACGACCTGACCTACGACTACGGCCGCCATCGCGCGCTGTCTGACTTAAGTTTTGAACTCGCGCGCGGCGAGGTGCTCGGTTTGCTGGGCCCCAACGGCGCCGGCAAAAGCACCTGCCTGCGCCTGCTCACCGGTTACTTAACGCCGACCCGGGGCTACGCCACGCTGGCGGGCTTCGACGTCACCCAAGACGGCCCGGCCGCGCGGCGGCATCTCGGCTATGTGCCGGAAGACCCGCTGCTCTATCCGCATCTCACGGTCGACGAGCTGTTGCGCCTGTTTGCGCGGCTCAAAGCATGTCCCTCATCGACGATTCACGACGAGTGCGATCGCGTGGCGACGCGGCTGGCGCTCAACGAAGTGCGCAAGCGCGCCGCCGGCAAGCTCTCGCGCGGCTTTCGGCAACGCGTGGCGATTGCGCTGGCCTTGCTGGGCGCCCCGGAGCTTTTGATTCTGGATGAGCCCACCAATGGCCTCGACCCCTGGCAGGTGATCGAACTGCGCGAACTCATTCAGCAGCTGGCCGCCGAGCACGCGATCATCGTGACCTCGCACGTGTTGTCTGAAATTGAACGCGTGGCGCATCGCGCGCTGTTTCTGCGCGAAGGGCGCCTGCTCGGGAGCTACGTCATTGCCCGCGACCAGCCCGGCGAACTCGAACGCCAGTTTCTTGCCATGACGAGGTCTTGCGTTTGAACACCTTTGCGGCGCTCTACGACAAAGAGCTGCGGGGCCTCTTTCTGCAGCCCATCGCCTGGGTCTTGATGGCGGTGTTTCTGCTGGTGGTGGGTTACACCTTCGCCACCAGCCTCGCGCTGACCAAAACGGCTGCGCTGTCGCAGGTCATTTTCCAGGCCTCAACGGTGCTGCTGTTGCTGGTGCCGCTCATCAGCATGCGGCTGCTGGCCGAAGAGCGCCGCCACGGCACGCTCGAAATGCTCTTGGCGACGCCGGTGCGGGAATATCAAATCGTGCTGGCCAAATTCGTCGCCAGCATGACGCTCATCGCGGCGATGCTCGCGCCGACCTTGGTATACCCCGTGGTGCTCGCCTGGTTTGGACAGCCCGAATGGGGGCCGATTTACAGCGGTTATCTGGGGCTTTTGCTACTGGCCGGATTCTTCAACGCCCTGGGGCTCGCGCTGTCTGCGCTCACCGCTAACCAAGTCGTGGCCGCCACCCTCACGCTCGGCCTCTCGCTCTTGCTGTGGATGATCGATTCGCTTGCCGCGGTGCTGCCGCCGCCCTGGGACGACCTGCTGCTGCAGGCCTCGCTGCTGGCGCACTTCACACCGTTCGCGACCGGTGCGATGTATCTCTCGGACGCGGGCTTCTTCATCGGCGGCACCTTGTTCGCCTTGTTCTGCGCCGTGCGCGCGCTGGCCAGACGCTGAGATGGCGGAACACGCGATCAACTGGCAGGCGCTGGCGTGGGCCCTTGGCTGGTTGCCCGCCGTGCTGGCGCTGTTCTGGTGGGGCATTCGCTTGCCGCTGGCGCAAACGGGTGGCGCGTGGCGACGAAGAGGGCGCAGCGCGCTGATTCTGCTCGGCGGCGCGGCGGTCTTTGTGCTGGCATTGAGCGCGCTGACCCGCCACGACAGCCACGTCGATCTCACGCGCGAAAAACTCTACACCCCGGCGCCCACCGCGCTCGCCGTGGCGCGAGGGCTGCGGGTGCCGGTGTCGGTGACCTATTTCTATCAGGGCCAGGATCCCAACGCGCAGCGGGCCCGCGACATGCTGACGCTAATGGCGCGTGAGAATGCCTTGCTGACAGTGGCCGCCATCGACCCCGACAAGCAGCCCAGCCTGGCCGCCACCCACGGCGTAAAAATGTACAACGCGGCGCTGATCGAAGTGGCCGACCGGCGGGTCATCGTGCAGGGCACCGACGAAGCGGAGTTTGCGATCGGAATTCAGCGCGCGCTGCGGGAGCGGCAGGTGCAGCTGTGTTTTGTGGAAGGACACAACGAATACGCAATCGATAACGAGGAATTCCACACCCACATGGACAGTGGTAGCTCGCACAGCCACGACGATGCCGCCTCTAAGGTCATCGAAACCACCGGCCACGGCATAGGTCGCCTGCGGCGCACGCTGGAGTCGGTGGGCTATGACGTGCGGCGCCTGCCGCTGGCCACCGTGACCGAAATTCCTTCTGACTGCGCGGTGGTGATCGACGCCAATCCCCGCACCACCTGGCTGCCGGGCGAGAGTCTGGCGCTTAAAAGTTATCTCGAGCAGGGCGGCGCGGCGCTGCTGATGTTCGATTTGGGCTTTTCGCTGGAGCCCGGCTTGCAGGAACTCCTGGGCACGCTCGGCGTGCGCATGACGCAGTCTGTCGTGGTCGATCGCCTGAGCCACTACGGCACGGATGAAGAAATGGTGGCGGTCACCGGCTACGACCCGCACCCGATCACCCGTCACGTGGCCTATTCGTTTTACCCCGGTGTGCGCCCGCTGGCGCTGGCCGCGCCAACGGCCGGCGTGACCACCACGGCGCTGATTCGCAGCGGCAACACCAGCACCACGCGTGCGGTGGCGGCCGCCGATCGTCGCGACGTGGCGCCCGCCGGCAACGCGCCCGCCAGTGACGACACGCCGCAGTCGCGCACCCTTGCCAGCGCCAGCGAGGGCACGCTGACGGCCGGCGGCAAGGCGATGCGCGCGGTAGTGGTGGGCGACGCGGACTTCGCCAGCAATTCGTTTTATCCCTACATGGCGAACAGCGATCTGGTGCTGGCCATGATTCGCTGGCTGGTGCGCGAAGAAGGGCTGGCGGCAGTGAATCCGCGCGTGCCGGTGCCGCCGATGGTGCTGCTGACCGAGTCGCAGCTGAAAGCGGTGTATTTGTTGACCGCCGTTGGGCTGCCGCTGCTGGCGGTCTTCGGCGGCGTCGTCGTGTGGTGGCGACGCCGATGAGGGGCAAGCTGTCCGCGCTGTTGGCCGCGCTCGGCTTCGTCTATCTGCTGGTGATGGCGGCTGTCGGCGGGCCGATGCAGCAGGCGCAGTTTGTGGCCTTTGCAGCCGAGGGCGTGCTCGCGGCGGAGCCCGCTGCGGTGCAGGCGCTGACGCTGCGCCTCGGCGCGCAAGGGCTGGCATTGCAGCGGGTGGGCGAGGGTTGGAGTGTGGAGGGTAAGCCGCTGCCGCCGGCGCTGCTGCCAGGGGTCAATCTGGCAGTGAAGTTTCTGCATACGGCCAAGCCCGTTCGCGTGCTGGAAGGCGCTGATTTGCAGGAGGTAGACACCGCCGCGCTGGGCTTTGACGATCAATCGCTCAGCGTGAGCGTGCAGAGCGAGCGCGCCGAACTCACGCTCAGCTTTGGTAAGCCGACGCCCGAAGGCTCGCTGCAATATCTGCGGGTGGACGGGGAGGACAAGGTGTATCTGATGTCCCGCTTCGTGGGCGAAGAATGGGAGGCCGTGTGGGCCGGGCTGCACTAGCGCGGCTGCTGTGCGCGCTGGGCCTGTGTCTGGCGTGGCCAACGCTGGCGCATCAGGGCGGCACCACCGGTTACGCGGCGGTCTCTATTGCCGGTAACGCGCTGCGCTATGAGCTCACGCTCTCGCAATGGCCGGCGGCTTTCCTCACGCCGCTGGGCGGCAATCTCGACACGGCGCGGACGCGCCTCCCACCGGCCATCGCCGCGCAGCTCCATTTCAGCAATGCGACCGAGCCCTGCGCAGTGGCCAACGCCCGGCTTGCTGGCGCCAGCGCCGAGCAGCAGGGCGTGGGCGTGGTGCTGGAGGTGGTGTGTCGCGACGCCATCACCACGCTTGGCATCAAGGACGATACCTTTGACGTGCTGGGGACGGACTTGCACACGCTGGCGCGCATCGACTGGCCGGACGGCAGCAGTCAGTTTGCGTTCTCGGCGGAATCCCGCGCCTTGAGCCTGCAGGTGGCGACGGCCGCGCCGCGCACACAGGGCCTGGGGAGTTTTTTTCAGCTCGGCCTGCTGCACATTCTGGGCGGCTACGACCATCTCATATTTTTGCTCGCGCTGTTGCTGGTGCCGGCCTCGGGCTGGGGCGTGGTGCGGGTGATCACCGCCTTCACGGTGGCGCACAGCCTCACGCTCGGCTTGACCGCGCTGGATCTCCTGCATCTCCCGCCGGCCCTGATCGAAACCGCGATTGCCGGCTCCATTGCCTGGGTGGCCGGCGAGAATCTGCGGCGGGGGGCGGCCGCGTCGCATCGGGTCTGGATCACTGGCCTGTTCGGGCTGATTCACGGCTGCGGTTTCGCCGACATTCTCGTCGAGGTCGGTCTGCCTCGAGGGCATCTGCTGGAAGCACTGCTGGGATTTAATCTCGGCGTGGAGGCCGGCCAGCTGTTGATTGTCTTGCCGCTGCTGCCCTTGCTCCGCTGGCTGTGGCGTCAGCGTTTCGGGCAGCGCACGACCCGCGGGATTTCCGCGCTGCTGTGTGGCGCGGGTCTGGTGCTCGTGGTGATGCGCGTCCTCAGCCCGGCCTGAGCGCTTTACAGCAGGGCGGGCACCCAGGCCGCCAGCAGGATCAGACCAAGGCCGGCGCTGGTGATCGCGCCGTACACGCGCCCGCCGCTGGCGAAAGCCAGCCCCATCTTGCTCAGGCTGTTGGTGGAAATGGCGAACAGCATGGCGTGCACCACGCTGCGCTCGTCCAGCCTGCCGCTGGCCGCGAGCGACAGCGCCGAGGCGGTGGCGGCATGCGCATCGGCAAAACCGGAGAGCGCCACGCTCCACATCACGCTGTCGTGGCCGAAGTGCTGGGCGATAAAGCTCACGCCCGCGGTGACGGAGGCCAGCAACGCGGCGAAGCCGAGCGATCCCGGCACATGAAAAGCATGCGCCGGCGGCGGCATCGCGGGCACGTGCTTCCCCGTGTGCAAGCCAATGCCAGCGAGCAGCACGGCGGCGGTGATCATGCTGAGCAGACAGGGCAACACCAGAGGCAGCGCCGCCGGGTTCAGCGTGAGGGTGACCAGTCCTAACTGGCAGACGGTGGCGACCGTCGAACACCAGGCCCCCGCGACCGCGAGGCGCAGCAGGTCCGGGGTCTGCCGCACTTTGGCGCCCAGCGCGGCAATGGTCGCGGCGCTGGAAATGAAGCCGCCCACCAGCGCGCCGAACGCAATGCCAAGCTTTGCGCCCAGCACCCGCAAGCCCACGTGCCCCGCGGCCTGAATCGCCATAAACAAGACCGCCAGCGCCCACAGGCGTTGCGGATCCAGCCCGCCTAGCCAGGGCGAGGCGCGGGCGGGGAGCAGTGGCAGCACGATGAGCGCCGCGCCGGCCAGAATCAGCGCATCGCGCAGCTCGACCGGCGTGAGGAGTTCGGTGGAAAAGCGATGCAGCGCGCGGCGCCCTAACAGCAGCGCGGCGACCACGACCGCCGCGGCGGCGGTAAACCGCGGGCGCTCAACGGCATGCACGCCGAGCAGAAAAGTGCTGAACAGCGCGAGTTCGGTGGTGATGCCCGGGTCGGCGCTGCGTTCACGGGCGTAATGCACCCCACATAAGGCAAGCAGCAACAGCCCCGCGACGACCACCAGCAAGGGGTGGTTCAGCGCCTGGGTGACGGTGCCCATTAACGCCGCCATGGCGAAGGTGCGTACGCCGGCGAAGTCGCGCTCAGGGCCTTCGCCTTTGCGCCGCTCGCGTTCGATGCCAATCAACAGTCCGGCGCCGAGCGCGACCGCACACGACAGCACTAAGGCGGTGTCCGCCGGATGCAGGCCATTCATGCGCAAACTCTAGAAGCCGGGTAGCGGGATGTCGCGCGCGATCTGCGCCGCGTTTGATCCGATCGCGTGCGCTGTTAGAGTCGCGTCTCGCTTTCATCATCCCGCGGGGGTTGGCTTGACCGATAGCTTGACTGACTTCCTGCAGGGCCTGCCCGGCGCGCGCACCGCGATCGATTACGAAGGGCGCACCTGGACTACCGGCGAACTGCAGCAGGAAAGCCTGCGGCTCGCGCAGGGCTTGCGCGAACTCGGGGTGCAAGCCGGCGACCGCGTGGCGCTCTGGTTGCCCAATATCCCGGCCTGGCTGTGCGGCTTTTTTGCCTGTGCGCGGATTGGCGCGATTGCGGTGTCGGTGAACACGCGGTTTCGGTCGCAGGAAGTCGAAGACATCGTGGGCCGCAGCGGCTGCAAGCTGCTGGTGCTGTGGCCGGACTTCAAAGCCATCGATTTTCTCGGGATTCTGCAGGGCGTGGCGCCAACCGCGCTGAGCGCCCTCACCGACATCGTCACCTACAGCGAAGCGCCGTCGCCCGCGCCGTTTGCCTATGCGAACTGCCGCGTCACGCCTTACGCGACGCTGGTGGCTAGCGAGCCCGACGCGACGCCTGGCGCGAGCGCCGATGCGCGCTGCGTGATCTTCACGACTTCAGGCACCACCAAAGCGCCGAAATTTGTCTGCCACCAGCAGGGCGGGGTGGTGCAACACGCGCGCGATGTGGCGGTGGGTTTTGGTTTCGAGGCGCCGGGTTCGCGGGTGATGCAGGCCTTGCCGCTGTGTGGCGTGTTTGGCTTTACCCAAGCCTTGGCCGCACTCGCCGCCGGCGCGCCGATGCGCATGCTGCCGGTGTTCGAAGCGGAGCGTGTGGCGGCCTTACTGCACGACGAACACATCACCCACATGAACGGCGGCGACGACATGCTCGAGCGCCTGCTCGCAATCCGCCCCGAGCCGCAGCCGTTTCCGGCGCTCAAGTTCTTTGGCTACGCTAAATTCAATCCCGCGCTGGATGATTTGGTAAGCATCGCCGACGCGCGCGGCGTCACCGCCGTGGGCCTGTATGGCATGAGCGAATGCCACGCGCTCTACGCGCTGCAACCGCGCGATCTGCCGGCCGCTGAACGCGCCAAGGGCGGCGGCGCGCTGATTTCGCCGCAGGCCGCGGTGCGCATTCGCGATCCGGAAACCGGTCGCGTGTTGCCGGTGGGCGAACACGGGGAAATCGAACTGCGCGGTCCGAGTCTGCTCTGCGAATACTTTGGCAATCCGGAAGCTACCCGCGAGGCGTTTACCGCCGACGGCTGGTTCCGCACCGGCGATCTGGGCTACCTCGAAGCCGACGGGCGTTTCTGTTACGTCACGCGGATGGGTGATGTGCTGCGGCTCGGTGGTTTTCTCACCAGCCCGCAGGAAATCGAAGCCGTGCTCGAAACTCATCCCACGGTGAGCGGCGCGCAGGTGGTGGGGATTACGCTTCATCGCGAGCCGGTGGCGATTGGCTTTGTGACTCTGCAGGCGGGTAGTGCATTCGATGAAGAAGCCTTGCGCGCCTGGTGCAAGGCGCGTCTCGCCGGCTACAAGCAGCCCAAACGAATTTTTTGCGTCGAGGCATTTCCCACGACACAAAGCGCTAACGGCACCAAAATCCAGCGCGCCAAACTGCGCGAACTCGCAATCAACAATACCGCGTAGTGCGGCTTGCCAGTGTGGGGTCGGAACCTAGACCATAGCCGTCACTTCATGGCCATCGAAGCTAACAACGAGAGGGGAGATTTCAATGCGTAAAGATATCGAGTTCAACGCCGACGGCGTCACGCTGCGCGGCTGGTTCTACAAGCCCAAAAAAGGCAAAGGCCCGTTTCCCTGCGTCGTGATGGCCCACGGATTTTCCGGCGTGAAGGAAATGTCGCTGGATAAATTCGCCGAAGTCTTCTCCGCCGCCGGCATGTGCGTGCTGGTGTACGACAACCGCTGCCTCGGCGCTTCCGACGGCGAGCCGCGTGCGGAAATCGATCCTACCTGGCAGCGCCGCGACTATCGCTCGGCCATTACCTTCGCCCAGATGCAGAAAGAAGTAGATCCGAACCGCATCGGGATCTGGGGCACGAGCTATACCGGCGGCACGGTTTGCGCGGTCGCCGCGCTCGATCGCCGCGTGAAGTGCGTGGTCAGCCAGGTGCCGTTCATGCGCGGTCACCACAACCTGCAGCAGTTCCTGCCCATCGGCGCCGTGGAAGGCTTCCAGAAGATGCTGGACGAAGACCGCGCCCGCCGCGTGCGGGGCGAGCCTTCGATGTACATGAAGATGTGCTCGCTCGACCCGAACGAACCCCATGTGTTCCCGGGCAGCGCGACCTACAACTTCATCCACCACTACACCGACAAAGACCCCAAATCCACTTGGGAAAACCGCGTCACCCTGCGTTCCATCGAGTACATGGGCGAGTACGACGTGATGGGCTACATGGAATACATCAGCCCCACGCCCTTGCTGATGATCGTGGCCGAGGTCGACACCACCACCCCGACCGACATCGCGCTGTCTTGCTACGCCAAGGTGCAGGGTCCGAAGGAGCTGCATGTGATCAAGTCCGATCACTACGCGGCCTACATCGAGAAGTTTGATGAAACCAGCGCCGCCGCGCGCGACTGGTTTGTGAAACATCTCTAAAGCGCAACGCTCGCCGGGGTGGTCTTACTCCCCCGGCAAGTGACAGCGAGAACGCCCGCCCTGTGCGGGCGTTTTTTTTAAGGGCTACGGGGGCGCGCCGGCCAGCAGATTCTTGCGCATGAAGAAGCGCGCAAATCCGGGCGGATACTCCTTGAGCTCGCCAAAGCATTCATAGCCCAGCCGTTCATAAAACCCGCGCGCCTGAAATTCGAAGGTATCGAGCCAGGCGCTGGTGCAGCCACGCGCTCTCGCCTCACTTTCGGCCAGCGCCAGCAGGCGGGTGCCCATGCCGCTGCCGCGTTGTGCTTCGGGTACCACCAGCAGTTCAACATAGAGCCAGGTGTAGCCGGTGGAGCCCCACAGGCCGCCCACAATGGCGCCGGCCTCGTCGGTGATCGTAATGACCAGCGGCCGCCAGGGATCGATGCCGGCCTTGGCATCGTTGAAGGCATTCAGCGGTGCGGCGATCGCGCGTCGCACGGCCGGATCAGCCTCGTCACCCAGATTCAATTTCAGGTTCACGGGCACGCGGCGGTCTCTTAAATCGCGTCGAAATCGCCGTGACGGCCGCGCCCGGCGCTGAAGCGCTGCGCGCCGGCCACGCCTTCTGCGGCCACCATCGCGGCGCTGATCGTCCACTCTGCATGCAGCGCCTCGCGCAGCGGCAGATCATGCTGAGCGTAGACCGATTGCCGGTCGGCGCGCAGGCAGCCTTGCGGGAACCGCGCAATCTCATGGGCCAATGCTTCGGCCGCCGCGCGGGCCTGGCCGTCGGGCACCACCCGCTCGCAGGCGCCAATCTGCAGGGCCTCGGCGCTGGTGACCTTGCGGCCCGTGAGGATGATGTCGAGCGCGCGGCCCTGGCCTACCAGACGCGGTAGCCGTACCGTGCCGCCGTCGATCAGCGGAATCCCCCAGCGCCGGCAATACACGCCGAAATAAGCGCTTTCTTCCATTACGCGCAAGTCGCACCAGAGCGCAAGTTCAAAGCCGCCGGCCACCGCCGGACCCGCTACCGCCGCGATCACCGGCTTGGAAAGTTGCAGGCGGCTAGGACCCATCGGGCCGCGCGGGATGTGGGCGTCTTCGGGTGTGAAATCGAGCGCCGCCAGCGGTTGGTCCTGACCCACCAGCGCGCTCGCATGCTTTAAATCCCAGCCCGCGCAAAACGCCCCGCCTTCCCCCCAGAACACCGCGACGCTGGCCTCCGGATCGGCATCGAAAGCCAGAAATGCGGCGTTAAGCGCGTCGGCACTTTCCGGGTCCATCGCGTTGCGGGCTTCGGGACGGCTGTGAATGACGGTGGTGACGGGGCCGGATTTTTCGACGCGAACGGTCATGAAAAGCAACTCCTGCGGTTTGAATGGCGGGGACGGCGTGTTACGCGCAGCCGAGGGCGCGGGCAAGTTCGGGGAATGTGTCCACCACCACATCGTGGTGCGGATCCGGGACGGGGTCGGGCGGACCGCCCGCGCCCCACTCATTGGGACGACGCACAAAAGCCGTCTTGAAGCCGCAGGCGCGGGCCGCGTTCAAATCAAAGTTATGACAGGCCACCATCAGGCAGTCGGCGGGATCGAGTTGCAGGTAATTGGCGCAGGCGTAATAGGCCTCGGGCAGCAGCTTGTATTTGCCAATCCCCTCGCAGGAAATCACCGCGTCCCAGTGCAAGCTATTGCGCCTGGCGGTGTCGATGATGATGCGATAGCTAAGCATCGAGAACGACACGCAGACATAGCGCTGCCGCAGCGCGACGAGCGCCGGCGGAAAGTCCGGCCAGCAGTCGAGGCTGTGCCAGGCGTCCCAGCAAATCGCGCGGCGCTCGGCCGCCGTGAAGGCTTCAAGGCCCGCGTCGGCCAATACCAGATCCAGCGTCTCGCGGTGCACGTCGTCGAAGTTTTTACTGGCCGGCGCGTGCTCGCCGTGATTGAGCATGCCCTGCAGCGCGCGCCGTCGAAACTCGTTCGCCAGCGCCGCCCAGTCGCGGCTCATGTCATGTTGGCCACCGGCGGCGGCCAGCGCCGTGCGCAAGCCGGTATGCCAGTCGAGGATAGTGCCGCCGGTGTCGAAGGTCAGGGCTTTGATGGCGCTGAGACTCATATGTGAAGGCCTCTCGTCATTGGGGGATTGGGTGCAGGGAAAAGCAGTCACACGCTAGCAGTCTCGGCGGGGTGTCGCGAGTGGTCTGAGCAGGCGGGTGGCGGCCACCAGAGTTCGTCGCGACAATGCGCGAAAAGCGCGGCGCAATCCGGCGTCAGGAGCAGCAGGATGTTGATGCAGATCCCGGCGGTGTTAAACGAAGGCGAGCTTGCGGAAGTCCGCGCACAACTGGCCGGGCAGGTCTGGGAAGACGGCGCCGTCTCGGCTGGCGCCGCCGCACGGCGCAAGCACAATCTTCAGCTTTCAGGTGGGGCGGTGCAGCCGCTGCTCGCGGCCTTGGGCACCCGGCTGATGCAACATCCCGCCGTGAAAGCCTGGGCCGAGCCGAAGCGGATCCCGCGCCTGATGTTCTCGCGCTACACGCAGGGCATGTACTACCACAGCCACAACGATGCGGCGCTCACCGGCACGCCGCCCGGGCGCGCCGATGTGTCGTTCACGCTGTTTCTCTCGCCGCCGGCCAGTTGTTCCGGGGGCGAGCTGGTGCTGGAAACGGCAGTGGGCGAGGTGCCGGTCAAACCCGTCGCCGGCACGCTGGTGCTGTATGAGACAGGGCTGATGCATCGCGTTAATACGGTGAGCGCGGGCGAGCGCCTGGCGCTGGTGGGCTGGATCGAAAGCACCGTGCGCTCCCCGCAGGCGCGCGACGTGCTGCGGGATCTGGGGCTGGCGATCTGGCAGGCCGGCCAGCGTGATAACGATGGCGAGGAAGTGATTCGACTGCGGCGCGTGCGCGCCAATCTGCTGCGGATGTGGGCCGAGACCTGAGCGTCGCGGACTAGGCGAGCGCCTCGCGCTCTGCCACTTCCAGCGCTTCGCTGTGGGTGAGCCAGTCGTTTTCGGCATCTTCCAGCTGTGATTCAAGCCGCGCCTTGTCGAGCAACAGGCCTTTCAGTTCGTCGCGTCGGGCAGGCTCATAGAGGCTGGCGTCGGCCAGCCTGGCTTCGAGTTCGCTGCGTTTTTTCTGCACGCGTTCCATCACCGACTCGGCCTGTTTGACCGCATCGCGCAGCGGCTTCAGCTGGGCCCGCAGCTGCGCGCCCTGCTGCCGGCGGGCTTTGTCGTTGCCGCGATCGCCTGCGGTCGCAGTGGCAGCGGGCGCCGGCGTCGCGGGCGTCTCCCAGGGCAATTCACGCCGACCGCCGCCCAGCCATTTGGCGTAGTCGTCCAAATCGCCCTCCCAATCGGTGACGCGGCCGTCGTTCACCAGCAAGAGCGTGTCGGCGGTGGTGCGGAGCAAATGCCGGTCGTGGGCCACCACCACCAGCGCGCCTTCAAAGTCCTGCAGGGCGAGCGTGAGCGCGTGGCGCATGTCCAGATCGAGATGGTTGGTGGGTTCGTCGAGCAAGAGCAGATTGGGCCGGGCGTACATGAGCATGGCGAGCACGAGGCGGGCTTTCTCACCGCCGGAGAAACTGCCGACGTGCCGCAGCACCATGTCGTCGCGGAAATTGAAGCCGCCGAGGAAATTACGCAGTTCCTGCTCGCGCGCCTGCGGGGCGAGCCGCGCCATATGCGCCAATGGCGTATCGGTGGGCTCGAGTTGCTCGAGCTGATGCTGGGCGAAGTAGCCCACCGCCAAATCCTGCGCGCCGTGAATCTCCCCCGCCTGCGGCGTGAGTTCGCCGGCCAGCAGTTTGATGAATGTGGATTTACCCGCGCCGTTGGCGCCCAGCAGTGCGATGCGGTCGCCGGGCGCGATCGAGAGCTTTACGTTATTCAGGATCAGGCGTTCGCCGTAGCCCACCGAAATGCGGTCCAGCGTGAGCAGCGGCTGGGGCAGCTTGCGCGGCTTCTGGAATTCAAAGCTGAAGGGCGAATCGATGTGCGCCGGCGCGATGAGTTCCAGTCGCTCCAGCGCCTTGAGGCGGCTTTGCGCCTGGCGCGCTTTGGTCGCCTTGTAGCGAAATCGCTCCACAAACGACTGCATATGCGCGACTTCGCGCTGCTGTTTCTCAAACGCCGCCTGCTGGCCGGCCAGATGTTCGGCGCGAGCACGCTCGAAGGCCGTGTAGTTGCCGGTGTAGAGCCGCAGGCCGCCTTGCTCCATGTGCGCAATCACACCCACCACGCGGTCGAGGAAATCGCGGTCGTGCGAAATCAGGATCAGCGTGCCCGGATAGGCCAGCAGCCAGCCTTCGAGCCAGATCACGGCGTCCAAATCCAGATGGTTGGTGGGTTCGTCGAGCAGGAGTAAATCCGACCGGCACATCAGCGCACGGGCGAGGTTAAGCCGCATGCGCCAACCGCCGGAGAAGGCGTTGACCGGCCGTGTTTCCGTGCCCGGCGCGAAGCCGAGGCCATTCAGGAGTTTGGCCGCGCGGGCGGGAGCCGCGTAGCCGTCGATGGTCGCCATGCGCTCGTGCAGTTCGCCGAGGCGCGCGCCGCCGGATTTCTCCTCGATGGCGATGGCGGCTTCGATTTCGCGCAGTTCCACGTCGCCGTCGAGCGCGTATTCCAGCGCCGGGCGCGGGTCGGGCGGCGTTTCCTGCGCCACATGGGCGAGGGTGAGATGGGTGGGGATTTCAAGCTCGCCGCTGTCGGCGCCCAGCTCGCCCCGAATCATCGCGAACAGGCTTGATTTGCCCGCACCGTTGGCGCCGGTCAGGCCTACTTTCTGCCCCGCATGAACGGTGAACGACACCGCGGAGAACAGCACTTTACCGCCGCGGCGGAGCGCGACATCTCGGAAGGACAACATGGGGCAGGAGTGTAGTGGAAGGCCGCGAGAATTGCCGGCGGCAAATGCGCGCCGCTGGCTTGTGTGGCGAGGTGCGGGTCGCCACACTTCTGCCGCATTGTCGGCGGTCGCGCCGCGTGTTCAAGGCTTATCAACCCACAGGAATCACCCCATGCGATTTGGTCTCATGAGCGGCGCCAGCATGAGCGGCGTTACCGTTGACAGCATTGTGGCGCTCGCCAAGCGCGCCGAGGCCGCGGGCTTCGCCTCGCTCTGGATGGCGCATATCCGGAGCATCGATGCGATTGCGGCGCTGGGCGTGGCGGGGCGCGAGACGACCCGCATTGAACTCGGCACGGCGGTGACGCCCACCTATCCGCGTCATCCCATGGCCATGGCCCAGCAGGCGCTGACCACCGCGCAGCTCAGCGGCAACCGTTTTGTGCTGGGCATTGGGCTTTCGCACCAGCGGGTGGTGGAGGGCATGCTCGGCCTGTCTTATGCCCGGCCGGTGCGCCACATGCGGGAATACCTGTCGGTCCTGCGGCCCCTGTTACGCGGCGAGATGGTAAATTTTGAAGGGGAGATCTACCGCTTCGCCAATCTGCAGATCGACGTGCCGGGCGTCTCCGATGTGTCGGTGATCGTGGCCGCGCTGGGCGAGCACATGCTGCGCCTGGCCGGGCGTGTGGCGGACGGCACCAGCACCTGGATGACCGGTCCGCAAACCATCGCCACCCACATCCAGCCGCTGCTCAGCAAAGCCGCCGCGGCCGCCGGCCGTCCGGCACCGCGCGTCATCGCTGGGCTGCCGATCGTGCTGACCACCGATGTCGCCGCGGCGCGCGAGAAAATCGCGCGTTCGCTCGCCATTTACGGCCAGTTGCCGAGCTACCGCGCGATGCTCGACCGCGAAGGTTTTGCCGGCCCGGGCGATGCGGCGCTGGTGGGTGACGAGGCCACGTTGCGCGACGCATTGGCGCGGCTGCGCGATGCCGGCGTGACCGATTTCAATGCGTCCATTGCCGAGATCGATCCGGGCGCGTTCGACCGGACGTTTGATTTTCTGGCCGAGGTGCGGGGCGATTTTTCCTGATAGGGGATTTCACGCAGACGCCACGCCTCGCGCTTCGACAGGCTCAGCGCGAACGGTAACGCGGGGGCTGCGCTGCGACAGGCTCAGCGCGAACGGTGGCGCGGGGGCTGCGCTTCGACAGGCTCAGCGCGAACGGTAACGCGAAGGCTGCGCTTCGACGGGCTCAGCGCGAACGGTGGCGCGGGGGCCGCGCTTCGACGGGCTCAGCGCGAACGGTGGCGCGGGGGCTGCGCTTCGACAGGCTCAGCGCGAACGGTGGCGCGGGGGCTGCGCTTCGACAGGCTCAGCGCGAACGGTAACGCGGGGGCTGCGCTTCGACAGGCTCAGCGCGAACGATGACGCGGGGGCTGCGCTTCGACAGGCTCAGCGCGAACGGTGGCGCGGGGGCTGCGCTTCGACAGGCTCAGCGCGAACGGTGGCGCGGGGGCTGCGCTTCGACAGGATCGAATGTTCCACCTCAACCAGCGGAAAGGGTGTCGCGAAGCCTAAGGTTCCGAAGGTGCCCACCCAGCGCGAAACCCCGTTCGTGCTGAGCTTGTCGAAGCATGAACGGGCCGCTCACGCATGCAGTGAGGTACCGCTAGCCCGCACTCAGCCGACAGTCGCCAGCAAGCGCCCCGTCTCCTCCACGAAGTCTAGTAACTCCTCAGCAGTTTTCATCCGTGGAAACGGGATCAGCCGCTGCACGCCGATGGCGGCGTAGCTATCCACGAGTTCGGGCGTGAGCCTGGCGGCCGGCGTGATGCTGATTTCCAGCGGGCCCAGCGCGGGGGGGCGCTCTACGGTTTGCGCCGCTTCGTGCAAGCCGGCGAGGCAGCGCTCGGTGGCCGCTACATCCAGCGCGAAGCCATACCAGCCGTGGGCGTGGCGCACGGCGCGCTCGTAGGCCGCTTTGGTGTGGCCGCCAATCACAATCGGCAGCGGCTGCTGGATGGGCTGTGGTTTGGCCTGAATGCCGCCGAAGTTCACGAAGCGTCCCGGGTACGCCGGCGCGGCTTGCGTCCACACCGCCTGCATGGCTTGCAGGTAATCGATGGCGCGCGCGCCCTTGTGATCGAACGACACGCCAAGGGCGTCGAACTCCGGTTTGAGATAGCCCACGCCCAGCCCAAAAATCAGTCGGCCTTTGGACACCACATCCAGACTGGCGAGTTCTTTCGCCAGCACCAGCGGATTCCGCTGCGGCAGGATGATGATGCCGGTGCCGAGCTTGATGGTGTGAGTGTGCGCGGCCAGGAAGCTGAGCGCGATCGCCGGGTCGAGAATGGGGTAGTGCGGCGGCAGCGGCGAGGGCGCCACCTGCGGGTCGGGCAGCACCACGTGCTCACCGGTCCACAAAGATTCAAAGCCGGCGGCTTCGGCCGCCTGCGCCACGCGCCGCGCCGTGTCGGGCTCGCTGCAGGCGTTCATGTTGATGCCGAAAAATCCGAATTTCATGGGCTCGCCTTTAAACACACGCTGGTGAGAGTGGGCGCCGGGTTAACGCGGCGCGATCGTGACCTGCACGCCAAACCGGGGCCGATAGGTCACCGAGGGTTGGGGAATTACAGGATGGCCGGGCACGGTGCGTACCTTGAACTGCGGGAGTAACTGGGCCAGCACCAGCTGGACTTCGAGCATCGACATCCCGATGCCGATGCAGGCGCGCGATCCGGCCGAGAACGGAATATAGGCATACGAATGCCGGCCCTCGCTGCGCGCCGGGCTGAAACGCGCGGGGTCGAAGCGTTCCGGTTCCTGCCACCAGTCCGGATGCCGATGCAGGGTGTAGGGCAGGATCACCACGTAGGCGTCTTTGGGAATGCGATAGCCGCCAAATTCGGCATCTAGCTCGGCGCGCCGCGAGATCCCCCACACCGGCGGATACAGCCGCATGGATTCCTGCACGACCTGTTTGAGATAGGGCAGGCGGGGGAGATCTGCGGCCGTTGCCGGCTGCCCGTTCAGCACCGTGTGGAGCTCGTTGAGCAGTTCGGCTTCAACTTCCGCGTGCTGTGAGAGCAGGTGGAAGGTCCAGTCGAGCGCGGTAGCCGAGGTCTCATGACCGGCCAGCAGCAGGGTGATGGCTTCGTCCCTGATTTGTTTGTCCGGCAGCGGTGCGTCCTGTTCGTCGCGCGCGGCGAGGAGCAGCCCGAGCAAGTCCTGTCGCGTTTCGGCGTTCGCGCGGCGGTCGCGAATCATGCCGTAGACGATGTCGTCCAGCAGCTGCATATGGCGCTTGAAGCGAAGGTTGCTCGGCACCGGCAGCCAGGGCCACAGCGTGAGCAGCGCGGAGAGCGTTTTGGGATTGACGTTGGTTTCATCCAGCAGCTTGGCCACGGCTTCGGCGTGTTGTTCGATGCCGGCACCGAACAGCGTCTCGCCCACAATGCGGAAGGTCAGCCGGCTCATCTCGCGGTCAAGCGCGAGCGGCACATTGGCCGGGTGCGCCCGCCAGCGGGCGGCGAGGTCGGCAGTCGCCTGATTGATCGCCGCGTCGAAACCATTTACCACTCGCGCATGAAACATCGGCTGCATCAGGCGCCGTTGCCGCGCCCAGAACTCGCCGTCGCTGGTGACCAGGCCTTCGCCCATCGTTTGCCGCAGCACGCGGTAGTCGATGTTGCGCTTGGTGTAGCGCGGCCAGGCCTGCGTGAGCACGGTACGCACGTCGTCCGGGTTGTTCAGCAGGAACATGTTCATGTAGCCGCGCCAGCGCACGACGGGACCGTATTCGGCAAACAGCTTCTGGAAATACACCGCCGGATCGCGGCCGTAGGCCTCGCAGCTGGCAACCAGTCCAGGGCCCGGCGGCAGCGGCGTCTGGGGAGTCATTTCAGGCTGCCGCGCTGGGGCGGGCATTGAGTGCGGCGTACCACGCCAACGTGGCGCTGTTGCCGGCCGGAATGCTGATGTCGATCCACGCGTGAAAGCCGATGGCGCAAAACGCGGTGACGTCGGCCATCGTCATCTGCTCGCCCGCCAGATAGGGCGAACGCTGGAGTTGTGCTTCCAGCCAGTCGTAGAAGCGTTCAATGGTTTGCCGACCGCGCGCCACCAGCGCAGGGATCGCCGGAATAAGTTGCCCGCCGCCGCCCGGAATGCTCCGCTCGGCAAACTTGGGGTGCTGGTTACGAAAGACTTCGGAGCCGGCAATCATGCCCTCGAACTCCGCCTTGCGTTGCAGGCTTTCCACCAGCCCTTGTTCCAGCGGCGTGCGGCCCAGCATGGGCTGCCAGGGATAGAGCGCCTCGAGGTAACGGCAGATCGCCATCACTTCGTCGAAGCAGGTGCCGTCGTCGAGCTTCAGCGTGGGCAGGAGCCCGCGGGGGTTGACCGCCAGAAACGCCGGCTGGGTGTTTTCGCCGTCGAGGATATTGACCTCGATTTTCGGGATGTCGATGTTCTTCTCGGCCAGAAAAATTCGCAGGCGGCGGGGATTGGGCGCCATCGCACAGTCGTAGAGTTTCATCGCTCGGTCCTTCCTGAATTAACGAAACGCGGGCATGACTTCTTCGGCAAACAGCTGCAGATGCTCGTTCATTTTGGCTTCGGGATACCCCGGCGGCACGGTCCATGTGTAGTAACGCTCGATGCCGGTGGCTTCCACGTAGGCGCCGATGGCATCGACCGCGGCCTGCGGCGTGAGGATTTGCAGGATGCCCATCTCGACCAGCTGCGCCGGCGAATCGATTGGTGGGAACAGCGCCTGACCGGCTTCGCCCAGCCATTTGTTGTACATCTCGATTTGATACAGCACGTGCGGCCCGAGTTCGGCCAGCGTGGCTTTAGGGTCTTTCGACACGACCAGCCAGAAGTGACCGCCGATGGCGCGCCCCGGACCGCTGTGGCCGAGGCGTGCGCGCTCCTCGCGATAGACCTTCAGCAGCTCGCCCATCTCGCCCGTGCCGAGATAGCCGTCACCGATGCGCGCCGCGCGTTTGGCCGACGCGGGTGCGAAGCCGCCAATCCACAGCGGCGGTGGCGTTTGTACCGGCATAGGCGCGAGCTTCGCGCCCTCCACCTGAAAATGCTTGCCGCGATAGTCCACGGTTTCGCCGCGCCACAGCGCGCGAATGATTTCCAGGCCTTCGTCCATGCGCGCGCCGCGATCCTGCGCGCGCAAGCCGAGTCCCTTGAACTCCTGCGGCCGGTAGCCCACGCCCACGCCAAGCTCAAAGCGGCCGTTGGAGATGATGTCGATGGTGGCCGCGTCTTCCGCCACGCGCACCGGGTGGTAGAGCGGCAGCAGCAGCACGCTGGTGCCAATGCGGATGCGCGTCGTGCGTGCGGCCACCGCGGCACAGAGCGGCAGGATCGACGGTGCGTGGCCGTCCTCGCAGAAGTGATGCTCGGTCAGCCACACATCGTCGTAGCCGATGGTCTCGGCCCAGGCGATTTGCTTGATCGTTTCGGCGTAAATCTCGGG
Source organism: Klebsiella pneumoniae (assembly GCA_945876945.1). GTDB lineage: Bacteria > Pseudomonadota > Gammaproteobacteria. Next base: position 6,892 of record CAMCQE010000016.1, on the reverse strand, counting down.
ATAAGGCCGCGACCATTGCGCCGGATTGCGCAGCGAATACCAAAGTCCGAAGCCAAGACGGGAAGTGCTCATGCGGGGTTCCTCAGTTAGATGCCGCGTGGCGCGGCGTGACGGTCATCGGCATGCCGAATTTGGGCGTGAGGGTGACTTTGGCGGCCGGTTCAATGCGGGCGCCGGGCGCGACGTCCATGCGGAAGCGCGGCAGGAGATTGGCAATCACTAGCTGGATTTCGAGCATCGCCATGCCGGCGCCGATGCAGGTGCGCGGCCCCGCTGCAAACGGAATGTAGCAGTAGGAATGGCGGGGATCGGTGCGATTGGGGTTGAAGCGTTCGGGATCGAAGCGCTCCGGATCGGGCCAGAATTCCGGATGCCGGTGCAGCGCGTAGATGGGGATCGTGATGTAGGCCCCGGCGGGCACGAGATGGCCCTGAAAGACTTCGTCCTGATGCGACCTTCGCGCAATCGCCCACACCGGCGGCAGGAGGCGCATCGATTCCTGCACAACCTGTTTGAGATAGGGCAGTTGCGCCAAATCGCTGCTCAGCGCCGGGCGATCGTTCAGCACGCTGGAGAGTTCTTCCAGCAGGCGCGCTTCGACATCCCGATGCTGGGTGAGCATCCAGAAGGTCCACGCCAGGCCGTTCGATGAGGTTTCGTGGCCAGCGAGCAGCAGCGTGACCACTTCATCGCGGATTTGTTGTTCGTCCATCCCGGCGCCGGTGTCTTCATCGCGGGCCGCCAGTAGCCGGTCGAGAATATCGTCGCGGCGTTCGCTGCTGGCGCGGCGGGCGTTAATCATGCCGAACACGATGCGATCCAGTCGGGCGACGGCGTCGCGTGAGGCGCGGGTATGTTTGAGCGGCAGCCAGGGCAGGAGCAGTAACAGGATGGAGCGCAGTTCCTGAGTGGAGACGTTCACCACTTCCAGCACTTTCGAGATCTCGTCGGCGTGTTGCTCGATGTCGACCCCAAAGAGGGTGGTGCCCACCGCTTCGAAAGTGAGCTTGCCCATTTCGCGCTCCATCAGCACCGACTGCCCGGCCGGCAGGCTGGCCCAGCGCTCGGCCAGCGCGTTGGTGAGCCGGTTGATGGGTTCGTCGAAAGGATTGATCGAGCGGTTATGAAACAGCGGTTGCATGAGCTTGCGCTGATACACCCAGTGCGGACCGTCGTTCGTCACCAGCCCATTGCCGAGCGACAGCGCGAGGATGCGGTAGTCGAGCGTGCCCTTGGAGAATTTCTCGGACGGCGCGCTGAGCACGCGTTTGATGTCGTCCGGGTGATTCAGCAGAAAGATGTCGAACAGAAAGCGCCAGCGCACCACGTCGCCGTAACGCTGAATGAGGCTCTGAAAGAACTGCGGACGGTCGTCCGGATTTGAACGCAAACCATGGAGCCAGGGTGTGGCCGGCGGCGGAGAGATTGCGGGTGGACTGACTCGCTCGTTCATAAAGACCTCGCTCAAAGGGCTGCTCTCAGCCCGGCCAGTAATGTGTGATCAAGGGTTGTTGCCGCCGCCGCAAGGGCAGGTCGGTGGCCATTCAGTCAAACAGATAGCGCATCCCGAATTCGATGTTCCAGTTATAGACTTGGGGCAGGTTGTCGCCCCAGTTGCCGAACCCCGGGCGCGCCCACAGCGCGACATGTGAATTGATGAAACGTCCGCCTTCAAGTTCCAATGTCGCGCCTTCCTTGTTACGGACGTGGTCGAAATAAATCGAAATTTCGGCGGCCGAGTAAAAGCGATCGGGCCAGCGGGTCAAGGCGAACATCCGCGTCATGGTGTAGTTGACCTCCTCACGGGAGGGGTCGCCGGCAAATGACTGCATGTGCTGGATGAGCGGAAAGAACGTGGTGTGCAGGCGGGGTTCATCGATTGATACAAACACCAGAGGCCCGCCCGCGTGGTGCCCGGTGCCGAGAAATTTTTCGCTCGCGGTATCGAAGGTAAATTCGTATCCCGCGACCAGCGCCGTGTGGGCCGTGCGGAACAGGCGTACGTTGGCGCGGACGAGCAAATCCCCCATGCCGCCCTGCGTGGCAAAGCCCGGGCGATCGGCGTCGTAGACCATCACCGGGGTTTCGATGCGCATCACCAAGCGCTTGCTGAACGCAAACTCCATACGCGGCACCAGCGTGTTGCGCAGACCGCCCGTTTGCGGTTCCTGCAATCGGTTTCGCAGTTCGAAGCGGGAGCGAAAGTCGGAGGGGTCGAGTTTTTTGGCGATGTGGGCGTTGGTGACGGCTGCTGATTCGTCGGCGAATGCCGGGCTGCAGGCGCAGAGCGCTAGGGCTAGCCAGCAGACCAGGGAGTCGCTGCGCCGGCCGGAGTGTGCAGAGGGCTTCATGGGGCCGCACTATACTGCGGCGGGCGCCTATTCCGACACTCCGCGAGCGGGCCATTCCAGTCACGTCGATTCCTGAGACGGGACTCCGCGCAGCGTGCCGCGAGCGAACTCGCGCGGGGCGGCCACTCGAAACCTGCATGCTAGAATCCCGGCCATGATTCAGTTCCCAGACATCAGCCCCATTGCCTTCGAGATTGGGCCCTTGCCCGTGCGTTGGTACGGGCTTGCGTATCTGGTGGGCATCGCGCTGGGATGGTTTTTGCTGACGCGGCGGGCGAGCCGCGCGGCGGGCGCCGAATGGAACAACGATGCGGTGGCCGACCTCGTGTTCTATGCCGCAATGGGGGCGGTGCTGGGCGGACGCGTGGGCTACGTGCTGTTCTACGATTTGGCCAGTTATCTCAACAATCCTGCAGATATGTTGGCCTTGTGGCGCGGTGGCATGTCTTTCCACGGCGGCGTGCTGGGGTTTGTGGCCGGCATGCTGTGGTTTGCCCGACGCACCGGACGCGGGTTCTTTATGTGCTGTGATTTTCTGGTGCCCGTGGTGCCCATCGGGCTCGGGTTTGGACGCATTGCCAATTTCATTAATCAGGAACTGTGGGGCGCGCCAACGCTGTTGCCGTGGGGCGTGCTGTTCACCAATCCGGCTGCCGGCGGCGTGCCGCGACATCCGTCCCAGCTCTATGAAGCCGTGCTGGAAGGGCTGGTGCTGTTCCTCGTGCTGGCCTGGGTGCGGCGGCGGAGTTCGCGGGCCGGCGTGGTGTCGGCGAGTTTTTTGGTGGCTTATGCGGTGTTCCGGATTGCGGTGGAGATTGTCCGCGAACCCGATCCCCAACTGGGCTACCTGTGGGGGGGCTGGCTGACCATGGGGCAGGTGCTGTGCCTGCCCATGATTGCGGTCGGCGTAGGGATTTTTATCTGGTCACGCGGCGCGGTAGTGCCGCCCGCAGACAGGAACTGAGCCAGCATGCAGCAGTATCTCGACTTGATGCGTCATGTTCGTCACCACGGTGTGCGTCGTGGCGACCGCACCGGCACCGGCACGCTGAGCGTGTTCGGCTATCAGATGCGTTTCGACCTTGGCGCCGGCTTTCCGCTGCTCACCACCAAAAAACTGCATTTGAAGTCCATCATCCACGAGTTGCTGTGGTTCCTCCGCGGCGAATCGAACGTGGCCTACTTGCGCGAGCATGGCGTGAGCATCTGGGACGAGTGGGCAGATGAAAGCGGCGAACTCGGGCCAGTCTACGGCGTGCAGTGGCGGCGCTGGCAGTCCGCCGACGGCCGGGCAATCGACCAAATCAGCGAGCTTGTAGCGGGCATCAAGCGCGATCCGGAGTCGCGGCGGCATATTTTCAGCGCCTGGAATGTGGCCGAACTACCGGCGATGGCGCTCGCGCCCTGCCACGTCATGTGCCAGTTCTACGTGGCGGAAGGGCGCCTGTCCTGCCAGATGTATCAGCGCAGCGCGGATATTTTTCTGGGCGTGCCGTTCAATATTGCGTCCTACGCGCTGCTGACGATGATGCTGGCGCAGGTCTGCGATCTCGCGCCGGGTGATTTTGTGCATACGCTGGGTGACGCCCACCTGTACTTGAACCATCTCGATCAGGCCGATCTGCAGCTCACGCGCAGCCCCCGCACGCTGCCGCAAATGCGGCTGAATCCGGCGGTGCGTTCGGTGTTTGATTTCCGCTTCGAAGACTTTGAACTGGTGGGCTACGACCCGCTGCCGGGAATTCCGGCGCCCATTGCGGTGTGAGCCAGGGCGATGCGAATCAATCTCGTAGTAGCGCTGGATCGGCTGGGCACCATTGGCCGGGAAGGTGCCTTGCCGTGGCGCTTGCCGGCCGACCTGCGCCGCTTTCGCGACATCACCACCGGACACCCCATCATCATGGGGCGGCGTACGCATGAGTCGATTGGGCGCCCCTTGCCCGATCGCCTGAATATTGTCCTCACGACAGACCCCGACTTCCACGCCCCGGGTTGCGTGGTCGTGCCCTCGCTGGAAGCCGCCTTCGGCATGTGTAGCGAAGTGGATGAAGTGATGGTGGTGGGAGGCGCGCGCGTTTACGCTGCGGCCTTACCGCTGACCTCGCGCCTGTTCCTTACCGAGGTGGATGCGGCGACGCCCGGCGACGTGCGCTTTCCTGACTTCGCGCGCGACGAGTGGCTGGAGGTGAGTCGGACGTCGCAGGCGGCCGACGATAAAAACGAATATGCCTGTGACTTTGTGGTGCTGGAGCGGCGCGAGGCCGCGGCTTATTCGTCCAGTGCTACCGGCGTGCTGCCTGAGACCTGAAACCGTTCGTTGGTCTCCACACACCAGGCGGTGAGCTCGCCGCCCCAGACTGCGCCGGTATCTAGCGCAAGCACGTTGTACTTCGCTTCATCTTCGGCGCTGAGTCGTAGGGTCGACCAGTGGCCAAAGACAATCTTTTCTTCGAGGTTATGCCGCATGGGCACTGCGAACCAGGGCAGCAAGTGACTGTTCTTGCGGTCGGGTGTGCCTTTTGCGCGTAACTCGAGCTCGCCGTCACGGGTCAGGAAGCGCATTCGCGTCAGGCAGTTGACGATAAATCGACTGCGCTCCATTCCGGCTAAATCGTTCCGCCAGCGGCTGGGCTGGTCGCCGTACATCGCGCCCAGGAACGCGCTGCAGGTGTTGTTCCGGAGCAGGATCTCGACTTCGGCGGCATAGCCGATCGCTTCATCGAGCCGCCATTGCGGTGGCAGTCCGGCGTGAACCATGGTGAGACCTAGCCGCGCATCGTGATGAAGCAGGGGTTGGCTGCGGAGCCAATCCAGCAGTTCATCGCAGTCTGGCGCACGCAGGATCTCGTCCAGGGTGTCGCGCTTACGCGGTTTGATGGCCGGCACCATGCGACAGGCCAGAAGATGGAGGTCGTGATTGCCCAGCACCACTACGGCAGACTTTCCCAGCTGCCGGACATAGCGCAGCACGGCGAGCGATTGCGGCCCGCGGTTCACAAGGTCGCCGGTGAGCCAGAGGCTATCGCGCGACGGGTCGAAGCCGACTTTGTCGAGCAGTGCGATTAAATCGGCGTAACAGCCCTGTACGTCGCCAATGACGTAGGTACTCAACGATCAAGCTTCCCGAGGGGTAATCAATTCAGGACGTTGGGAACGGCGAGACGGAAGGTCTCAATGGGCGCTTCAAACGGGAGTCCGTCTTCGCCAATCATCTGGTAGCTGCCTTCCATCTTCCCCAGCGGAGTTTCCAGCACTGCGCCGCTGGAATACTCAAACACTGCGCCTGGCATAAGCACCGGTTGCTCGCCGACAACGCCTTCGCCACGCACTTCCTGCACCTTGCCGAGGGCATCGGTGATGATCCAGTGGCGGGAGATGAGTTGCGCGGTGACTCGGCCGGTGTTTTCGATCCTAATCGTGTACCCGAAAACAAAGCGTGACCGCGCCGGATCTGACTGCTCCGCCAGATAGGTGCTTTGCGCGCTTACGCTAATGGCGTGAGAGTTTGGTGGCACGCTAGGGTCGTCCGTGATTTTCAATCGGGGTCGGACTGTAGAGAATCCGGCGATCGGCGTAAAGGCAGATCAACTGGCGCGGCCAAGCCCATGCGCCCCGGACAGGTCCATGCGCCGCAAGGCGAGCGCTTCGCTCAGGTCTTCTTCGGCCACGTCATCTCGCGCCGCGAGGTCAGCGATGGTCCGCGCCAGTTTCAGCAAACGGTGGTAGCTGCGCGGATTCAGTTTGAAATGGTCAAACGCCTGGCGCAGGAAAGCTTCCGCCTGGGGTTTCAAGCCGACATATCGCTTCAGTTCCGGCGCGCTCAGAAAATGATTGAGCTTGTGCTGCCGTGCTTGTTGTCGCTGCCGGGCGGCGAGCGCCCGTGTACGCACTGCCGCGGACGACTCGGGAGGGGTGGTCGATGCGGCGCTTAACCAATTTCTCTCGCGCGCAATCTCAATCTGCAGGTCGATGCGGTCCAACAATGGCCCGGATATTTTTGACCGGTAGTGGCGGACGATCTCCGGGGTACAGCGGCAAGTCCCTGCAGGGTCGCCGAAGAAGCCGCAGGGACAGGGGTTCATCGCCGCGACGAGCTGGAACTGTGCGGGAAAATCCAGCGTCCTGCTCGCGCGCGCGATGGTCACGTGACCGGTCTCGAGAGGCTCTCGCAGCACATCAAGCACCCGCCGCCCGAACTCCGGGAGTTCGTCGAGAAAGAGCACGCCGTGGTGCGCGATGCTGATTTCGCCGGGGCTGGGATTCATGCCGCCGCCGAGCAGGCCGACATCGGAGACGGTGTGGTGCGGCGAACGGAATGGGCGCGTGGCGACGAATGATTTGTCGAGCAACAGCCCGCAGATGCTGTGGATTTTTGTGGTCTCGATGGCCTCCTCCATCGTCATCGGCGGGAGGATGGTGGGGACGCGCTTGCTGATCATGCTTTTGCCGGAGCCGGGCGGGCCGATGAGCAGCAGGCCGTGTCCGCCGCTCGCGGCGATCTCGATGGCGCGCTTGACGTGGTTCTGTCCGCGCACGTCGGA
>CAMCQE010000015.1 GCA_945876945.1 Klebsiella pneumoniae | reverse complement strand
AGAACTCAGCGACAAGCAGCTGCTCGATGGCGCCATCAAGGGTTTGGTCTCGGAGCTGGATCCGCATTCCACCTACCTCGATGAATCGGCCTATCAGGAGTTGCAGGAAGGCACCGCGGGCGAATTCGGGGGCTTGGGCATCGAAGTGGGCACCGAAGGCGGGTTCCTGAAAGTCATTTCACCGATCGACGACACACCGGCCAGCCGGGCCGGCATCAAGGCGGGGGACACGATCGTCAAGCTGGATAAAACCCCGGTCCGGGGCCTCTCTCTGGAAAACGCCATCAAGCGGATGCGCGGCAAAGCCGGCGAACCCATCAGCATCACGATTGTCCGCGAAGGCGAAGAAAAACCGCTGGAACTCACGCTCATCCGCGACATCATCAAGATTCGGAGCGTGCGCGGTCGGCTACTGGAACCGGGCTACGGCTACTTGCGCATCTCCAACTTCCAATCCCGCACAGGTGATGATCTGGTCAAGCAAATCGAACAGCTCAAGACCGAAGCCAAGGGCCCGATCAAGGGCATGATTCTCGACCTCCGCAACAATCCGGGCGGCGTCGTCGGGGCGGCGGTTGCGGTGTCCGACGCGTTTCTGGAGTCAGGCAAAATCGTTTCTGCCGAAGGTCGCTCGGCCGACACCAAGTTTGAGTACGAAGCCAAAGCGCCCGATCTGATCGCTGGCGCGCCCCTGATCGTGCTGGTGAATGAAGGCTCGGCCTCGGCGTCTGAAATCGTCGCCGGCGCGCTGCAGGACCAGCACCGCGCCCTCATCATGGGCCGCCGCACCTTCGGCAAAGGCTCGGTGCAAACCATTTTGCCGATGAGCAACAAGGCCGCCATCAAGATCACCACCGCGCGCTACTTCACGCCAGGCGGCCGCTCGATTCAGGCCGAAGGCATCAAGCCGGATGTGGTGATCGACAAAGTGCAGATCGCCGATGTGGGCGGGGACGAAGGACAGTTCATCAAGGAAGCCGAACTCGACCGGCACCTGAGCAACCCGACCACGGGCAAGGAAAAGGCCCCAGCGCCGGCACCGGATGACAGCGCTAATCGTGAGCAGAAAACCGCGATGGCAAAAGCCGACTACGAAATTTACGAAGCGCTCAATCTGCTGAAGGGAATGGCCTTGCTACAGGCGCGCACGAGCGCCTCGAAGTAAAGCGCTAGCGCCGAGGGCCGGCAAAAGCACCCAGCAGTACCAGCAGACCAAGACCACCAGTCACCCATGCGCCGATAGGAAAGCTCGCCCAGCGGCTCGCACTCTCCGGCGCCACCCAACACAGCACGCCAGCCGCCATCACCAGCGCCGCGCCGACCACCGCATGCGACAGCCTGCGGTGCACGTTACGAATTTCGTGGCGAATCTCGAACAGCATTTGGTCGTGCGTGGCCACTTCAATGCGGCCTTGCTTGAGTCGATCCAGCACATCGAAAGCAAGGCCCGGCAACTCGGGCAGGCGGTCGATCCAGCTTGGCAGGTTTTCTTTGGCGGATCGCAACAGGCTGCCAAAGCCCACGCGGTCTTTCATCCAGTGTTCAAGCGCCGGTCGCGCGGTGCGCCAGAGGTCTAGATCCGGATCTAGCTGACGGCCGATACCTTCGATATTCACCAGCGTTTTCTGGAGCAAGAGGAGCTGCGGCAGGATTTCCATATGGAAGCGCTGCGCAGTCTGGAACAAGCGGAGCAGCAGTTGCCCCACCGAAATCTCGCTCACGGGCCGGTCGAAAATGGGCTCGCAGACGGTGCGAATGGCGAATTCAAAATCATCCACGCGGGTGTCGCGCGGCACCCAGCCCGACTCGACGTGCAGTTCAGCCACGCGCCGATAGTCGCGATTGAGGAAGGCGTGAAAATTCTCTGCGAGGTAGCGCTGATCGTATTCAGACAGCGAGCCCATGATGCCAAAATCCACCACCACAAAGACCGGCGCTGCGCCGTCTTTACCGGGCCGCACGAACAGGTTGCCGGGGTGGAGATCTGCGTGGAAAAAGTGATCGCGAAACACCTGCGTGAAAAACAGTTCAACGCCGTTGGCCGCCAGCAAGTGGAGGTCCACATCGGCCTCGCGTAGCGCGGCGACGTTGGCGATGGGGATGCCGTCGATGCGCTCCATCACCAGCACGCCGGGCCGCGTCAGGGCCCAGTGGATTTCCGGCACATAGAGTTGCGGCGAACTTGCGAAGTTACGCCGGAGCTGGGAGGCGTTGGCCGCTTCCCGCAGCATGTCCAATTCATCGAGGATGGTTTTTTCAAACTCATCCACCACCCGTGACGGTTTGAGCTGGCGCCCCCGCGTGAAGTAGCTCTCGGCGGCCTCGGCCAGAAAACGCATCAAGCCGATGTCGCGCTCGATCGTGCGCCGCAGGCCCGGCCGCACCACCTTCACCACCACTTCGCGGCCGTCGTGCAGGCGCGCGGCGTGCACCTGTGCGATGGAGGCAGACGCGAGCGGGGTTTCATCGAATTCGGCAAAGACTTCGCTCACCGTCCGGCCATAGGCGCGCTCGATAATGGCCCGCGCCTGCGGCCCCGGAAACGGCGGCACATGGTCCTGCAGGTGGGCAAGTTCTTCGGCGATGTCGTCTGGCAGCAGGTCGCGTCGGGTCGACAACAACTGGCCAAACTTCACGAACAGCGGCCCCAGTTCCTCCAACGCCGCGCGCATGCGCGGGCCGCGCGGACCATACTCGCGACCGATCCAGTTCCAGGGCAGCACATAGCGCAGGTAGCTCAGCGGGCGCAGCACCGGCACCGAGAACAACAGTTCATCAAAGCCGTGCCGCACCAGCGTGCGCTGAATAAACAGGATGCGCAGAAAGTGGCCGGGCGTCAGTCTCACGGGCGACTCCTGCGCTGCTGCAAACGGGCGATGCGCGCGGCCAGACGGTCTACGTCGTTGACCAGCCGCATGAGTTCCGAGGCCAGTAAATTAGTTTCTTCGCGGGCCGGCACCAGCCGCGCTTCGGTGCGCAGGTATTCGCCGAGATCGCGCTCAAAAGTAACGCGCGTGCGCCCAACCCAGTCCAAGATCCCCAGCACCACGCGTGCTACCTGACGCGCCGGCAACTCGCCCAGGTACTGCGCCAGAAAAGCTTCCCAGTCGAGGGCAAGGGATTCAAATACCGCTTGTACCAGTTGCACCGTAGCGAGGTCGCCTTCCAGCCTCACCTTGCCGGCCGGCACCGCCTCGCCGCGCTGGCGCGCGCGGCCCATGGCGAGAAGGTCGGGCAGACTGCCTTCGAGGGTGACGTCGGCAGTGCGCGCGCTGCTGGTGGCCAGCACCACGCCCTCCTCATCGAAGGCCACGCACAGGCGCCAACCCAGTTTGGCAACGCGAACGTCCATGGTCCTGCCGTGAAGTCGCCGCAGTTGCTCGAGCGCCCCGGGCTGACCCGCCAACACGCGATTAAGCGCGTTGGCGATGAGGCCAAGCACGCGTTGCGGGGCGAGGAGTTCGGCAATCATCCGCCGCGACTCACAGACGCACGCCGCCATGCAGGGCCACAATGCCGCCCAGCATGTTCACGTAGCGACATTGGCCAAAACCCGCCGTCTGCATCATCGCGGCCAGTTCGGCCTGCGGCGGATGCATCCGAATGGATTCCGCCAGGTAGCGGTAACTGTCTTCGTCCCTGGCAAACAGGCGCCCGAGTTTGGGCAGCAGCTTGAACGAGTAGAGGTCGTAGACGCGGGCCAGCAAGGGCTGGGTCACCTGCGAGAACTCGAGCACATAGGCCCGCCCACCGGGCTTTAGCACGCGATGCATCTCGGCCAGCGCGCGGTCTTTATGGGTGACATTGCGTAGCCCAAAACCAATCGTGACCAGATCGAAGGAGCCGTCGGCAAAGGGCAGCGCCTCGGCGTTGGCCTGCATGTAGCGCACGTTATCGAGCACGCCGGCATCGGTTAGTCGCTCACGACCGACCTCCAGCATGGCGCGATTGATATCCAGAATGACCACTTCGCCGGTCGGCCCAACGTCGCGCGCCAGCAGGCGAGTGAGATCGCCGGAGCCGCCGGCCAGATCGAGCACCCGGTCGCCAGCGCGCGCGCCGGCAATAAACACCGCCAGCCGCTTCCACAAGCGGTGCAATCCCATCGACATGAGGTCGTTCATGAGGTCGTAGCGCGCGGCAACCGAATCAAACACCCCGCGCACGCGGGCGGCTTTTTCGTGTTCCGGCACCCGCTGGTAGCCGAAGTGAGTGTCGCGATCCGTCATACGGCGTGGCGACTCAGGCGTCGGTCGCCTGGCGGACGTGGCCGGCCTCGGCCAGCGCCTCGAGATATACCTGCCAGTTGTGCTCGAACTCGTTGCCCAGCTTGTAGAGGTAATCCCAGGTGTAAAGGCCCGTATCGTGGCCATCGTCGAACACCAGCTTCACCGCGTAATTTCCCACCGGCTCGATCTGCGTGATGCTCACGCCCTCCTTGCCGAGTTGCAGCACGCCTTGGCCGGGGCCGTGGCCGCGGACTTCAGCGGACGGAGAATGCACTCGCAGGTATTCGCAGGAGAGCTTGTAGCGCGCGCCATCGTCGAACGCGACTTCAAGCACACGGGACCGCTGGTGGAGCAGGATATCGGTGGGGTTATGGGTTGCCATGGCGCCGGAGCCTACAGGATATAACGGGCCCAGTCCTCGTCCCGGACCAGTTCACCCAGATAGGTTTCAACATAGGCCGCATCCACTTCGACCTCTTGTCCGGCACGCGATGGCGCGGTGAAGGACAAGGCTTCAAGCAGCCGTTCCATCACCGTATGCAAGCGACGCGCGCCGATATTCTCACTACGTTCGTTCACGTGCTGGGCGATCTGCGCAATACGCTCCACGCCATCTTGCGCAAAACGGAGCGTGACGCCTTCGGTCGCCAGCAGGGCCTGATATTGCTCGGTCAGCGAGGCGTGGGGCTCCGTCAGGATTCGCACGAAATCTTCCACGCCCAGCGAGCTCAGTTCCACCCGATTCGGCAAGCGGCCTTGCAACTCCGGAATGAGATCGGAGGGCTTGGACAGATGAAACGCGCCAGAGGCGATAAAGAGGATGTGGTCGGTCTTGACCATGCCGTATTTGGTGCTGACCGTGCTGCCTTCGATTAGCGGCAGCAGGTCGCGCTGCACGCCTTCGCGCGAGACATCCGGTCCATGCGATTCACCGCGGCGCGCGATTTTGTCGATTTCATCGAGGAAAACGATGCCGTTCTGCTCAACGTTATCCACCGCACGGCTGCGGATATCTTCTTCGTTCACCAGCTTGGCCGCTTCTTCTTCGGCCAGCAGTTTTAGCGCGACGTCGATGCGCAAACGCCGCGAGCGCTTCCGGGTATTGCCCAGATTCTGAAACATGCTCTGCAGCTGGCCGGTGAGTTCTTCCATGCCCGGCGGGGCCATGATCTCGACGCTGCCGGGGGCCTGCGCGAGTTCGATCTCAATTTCCTTATCGCTGAGCTTGCCTTCGCGCAGCATCTTGCGAAAACGTTGCCGTGTGGTGCTTTCATCGGCGTCGCTGGTCTCGCCGAAGGCTCGCGGCGGCGGCACCAGCGCATCGAGCACGCGCTCTTCGGCGGCGTCTTCGGCCTGGGCTTTCACTTTCGCGGTCGCCTCCTGCCGGGTCATCGTCAGCGCCACTTCCACCAAATCGCGGATGATCGATTCCACGTCGCGCCCCACATAGCCCACTTCGGTGAACTTGGTGGCCTCAATCTTGATAAACGGCGCGCCCGACAGCTTGGCCAGCCGGCGCGCAATTTCGGTTTTGCCCACACCGGTGGGGCCAATCATCAGAATGTTCTTGGGCGTGATTTCGCTGCGCAAAGCCGCGGGCACCTGACTGCGTCGCCAGCGGGTGCGCAGGGCGATGGCGACCGCGCGCTTAGCGGCATCCTGACCCACGATGTGGCGATCGAGCTGGTCGACAATTTCCTGTGGCGTTAGCGCCATCAACTGTTCTGCGCGATTGGGCATGGTCTAGAGCTTGATTTCTTCGAGCACGAAATTGTGGTTGGTAAACACGCAGATATCGCCGGCGATGGCGAGGCCTTTGCGTACGATGCTGGCGGCGTCGAGTTCGGTATTGGCCATCAGCGCGCGGGCGGCGGCCAAGGCATAGGAGCCACCGGAGCCGATGGCCATGATGGAGTCCTCGGGTTCGATCACATCGCCGTTGCCGGAAATGATCAGCGAGGATTCCTTGTCGGCCACGAGTAGCAGGGCCTCAAGCCGCCGCAGCATGCGGTCGGTTCGCCAGTCCTTGGCCAGTTCCACCGCCGAGCGCACCAGATTGCCCTGATGTTTATCGAGCTTGCCTTCAAAGCGCTCAAACAGCGTGAAGGCGTCGGCGGTGCCGCCCGCGAAGCCGGCAATCACGCGGTCCTGATGCAGGCGTCTCACCTTGCGGGCATTGCCTTTAAGCACCGTATTGCCGAGAGAAACCTGCCCGTCGCCGCCGATGACCACATGACCCGGACGACGCACAGAAAGAATAGTGGTGGCGTGAAATTGATCCATCGGGAACCGGCTGGCTGGAGGAAGCCGGATTGTACACGACGACCGCGCCCGGCAGGCTTGGAGTGAACGCTAGCACCACGCCCCAACCCCGTTCGTGCTGAGCCCGCCGAAAACCCTGGCTCCAAACCCAAACCCCGTTCGTGCTGAGCCCGTCGAAGCATGAACGGACCGGCTCAGGCGCCACGACTCGCGCTTCGACAAGCTCAGCGCGAACGGTGGTGCCGACGTTGACCGGCACTGCCTCAAGGACCGCGCCCGGCAGGCTTGGTGCCTGCCGGACCGCCCCGACGCTTACTCGATGGCGAGACGACTGCTGGAGGCCTGCGCCTTCTTCGGCAACGACAGCATAAGCACGCCGTTGTCGTAGCGCGCCTTGGCGTTGCCGATGTCGATCTCGTGTGGCAGCTGAAAGCTGCGGGAGACCGCGCCGTAGTAACGCTCACTGCGCAGCACCTGATCGTTGCTCGCCTGACTGTCTTGCTGGCGGATCTCCGCCGACAGCGTCACCACGCCGCCATCGAGCGAGACGTGGATATCTTCCTTGCTCACGCCCGGAATTTCGGCCTGCACCGAATAGGCCTTTTCGTTTTCCTTGATGTCGACGCGAATCTGCGAGGGCAGTGCGTCGCCGTGCAGGGGTTTGACGAAATAGCCCGGCGAAACGTCGCGAAAGAATTCATCAAACAGACTGCGGCCACCAAAATTAATCAACTTGCTCATCCTTGGAACTCCTTGAGGTTGCGGGTAGAACGCGCCTTTGCGTCACCCTATGGCTCAGAAGATGGGGACGACGCGCGGCATTTAAAGCCTGCGCCAGCGCAAAGCGCGCCCGCTGATATCGATCAACTCCAGACGCCGCCTGGCGCGCGACCGACCAGGAGTCGCCACACCATCCTGCGGCCAAGCAAAAGCGCTCGAGGCGGAAACAGTCGCCGGGGCCTGTGCAGTTCGGTTGCCAAGCCCCGATAATGCAGGCCTGCCAACTCAAGGGGGCCCACCATGATTCGACCGATTCTCCGCATGGGCGACCCGCGCCTGTTGCTGCGTTCAGAGGAAGTGACCGACCCCCGCGACCCCGCCATTCGCGAGCTGGTCGCGGATATGTTCGAGACCATGCGCGCCGTCGATGGCGCCGGGCTCGCCGCCCCTCAAATCGGGGTGCCGCTGCGGGTGGTGATTTTTGGCTATCGCGACCAAGGGCAGGCCAATCCACGCTATCCCGGCATGGAAGTCCCGCCGGAAACGATCCTCATCAATCCCGAACTGACGCCGCTGGGCGAAGATCTGGACGACGGCTGGGAAGGCTGCCTATCGGTGCCCGGCATGCGCGGCATGGTGCCGCGTCATCGCCGTCTGCGTTACTGCGGACTCGATCTCGACGGCAACCGGATTGAGCGTGAAGTCAGCGACTTCCACGCCCGCGTCGTGCAACACGAATGCGACCATCTGGACGGCGTGCTGTACCCGATGCGCATTCGCGACTTTCGCTACTTTGGCTACACCGAAGTGCTTTTCCCGGACCTGCCCGCGAATGCAGATGACTAGGTCGCGCGCCCGATGATTCACAGCCCCCCTTCGGGTATCTTGCCGCCATGAATAACACCACATCATTGAACGTTCTGGGCGAGCCGCTGGCTTCCTGTTCCACCGAGCCCTTAACCGGCTTTTTCCGCGACGGCTGCTGCAATACCTCGGAAGAGGATCTGGGCAGCCACACGGTATGCGTGGAACTCACCGCAGAGTTTCTGAACTTCTCCCGCTCGCGCGGCAACGACCTCATGACACCACGCCCGGAATACGGCTTTCCCGGCCTTAAACCCGGCGACCGCTGGTGCTTGTGCGCGCCGCGCTGGCAAGAGGCTTACCGCGCCAACTGCGCGCCGCGCGTGTTTCTGCTCTCCACCCACGAAGGCGCACTGGAACACTGCGAACTCTCAGCGCTGAAGGCCCACGCCCGCGACCTTTCCTAGTCGCGGCGGCCCGAACCCGCAACCTGCTTTAATTGCTGACCACAGGAATCCTCCCCATGCATCAAAAACTTTTCTCGCACCCCGAGCTTCTGCAAGAACAACTGCAGGCCTTCATGGATGAACACATCTATCCCAATGAAGAGCGCTATCACCACCAGCTGAACAGCCTGCCCAACCGCTTCACCACCGTGCCGCTGATGGAAGAGCTGAAAGCGAAAGCGCGCGAAGCCGGCCTGTGGAATATGTTTATGCCGGCCGACCACGGCGGGCTCACCAACGTGCAGTACGCGCCGCTGGCCGAAATGATGGGCCGCGTGATGTGGTCGCCCGAAGCCTTCAACTGCAACGCGCCCGACACCGGCAACATGGAAGTCTTCATGAAGTACGGCACGCCCGAGCAGCAGGAGCGCTGGTTAAAACCGCTGCTGGCCGGCGAGATTCGTTCGTCTTACTGCATGACCGAGCCGGACGTGGCCTCTTCCGACGCCACCAACGTGCAGACATCGATCCTGCGCGACGGCGACGACTACGTGATCAACGGCCGCAAGTGGTTCATCACCAACGCCATGTACGAGCGCTGCGCGATTTTCATCGTGATGGGCAAGTCTGATCCCAACAACCCCAATCGCCACATTCAGCAGACCCAGATTCTGGTGCCCAAGCACACGCCGGGCGTCAACATCATTCGCCCGCTCACCACGCTCGGCTACGACGACGCGCCGATTGGTCACGCCGAAGTGGTGTTCGACAACGTGCGCGTGCCGGCCGAAAACATCCTGCTCGGCGAAGGCCGGGGTTTCGAGATTGCGCAGGGTCGCCTCGGGCCGGGTCGTCTGCACCACTGCATGCGCCTCATTGGCTGCGCGCAGCGGGCGCTGGAATATGCCTGCCGCCGCGCGGTGTCGCGCAGCACCTTCGGTCGCAAGCTGGCCGAACACCAGTCGGTGCGCGAAGACATCGCCAAGTGCTTCGCCGAAATCGAACAGGCCCGTTTGCTCACCATGAAAACCGCGCAGCGCATGGACGAAGTAGGCGCGAAGAACGCCAAGGACTTCATCGCCGCGACCAAGATCACCGTGCCGCTGATGGCGCAAACCGTGATCGATCGCTGCATGCAAATCCACGGCGCCGGCGGCCTCACCAATGATTACTTCATGGCCGAAGCCTTCAACTACGCCCGCTGGTGCCGTCAGGCCGACGGTCCGGATCAGGTACACATGATGGCGCTGGGCAAGGAAATCATCGCGCGCTACGCCGACTAGGCGCGGCGTTCACCATCACCACAACAAGCACAGAGGGGATCCGCATGGCCGGCATACTGGAAGGCAAAATTACACTCGTCACGGGTGGCAGCACCGGCATCGGCCGTGCGACCTCACTGATTCTGGCGCGCGAAGGCGCCACCGTTGTGATCGCTGATTTGCAGGATGAAGAAGGCGCCAACACCGTCGCGCTGATTCAGGCCGCTGGCGGCAAGGCCGAATATCACCACGTGGACGTGGCCGAACACGCCGCCGTCAACGCGCTGATGGCTCACATCGAAACCACCTACGGCGCGCTGGACGGCGCGTTCAACAACGCCGGCATCGAAGGCCCCACCGCCAAGGTGCTCGATTACACCGTTGAGCAATGGGAGCGCGTGCAACGCGTGAACCTCACCGGCGTGTTCGTGTGCATGAAGTGCGAAGTGGAACTCATGACCAAACTCAATCGCGCGGGTTCGATTGTGAGTACGTCTTCCGCCGCCGGACTCATCGGGATCCCGGGCGCGTCGAGCTACAACGCCTCCAAGCACGGCGTGATTGGTCTGACCAAAACCGTGGCGCTCGAGTACGCCGCCCGCAATATCCGCGTGAACGCGGTGTGTCCGGGCTTTATCGAAACGCCGATGCTGAATCGCGTGACCGATGCCAGCGTCAAAATTCGTGAGCAGATGATTCGCACCGTGCCGATGAAGCGCGTGGCGCAGCCGTCTGAAATTGGCGAAGCGGTGGCTTGGCTGCTGAGCGAGCGGTCGAGCTATGTGACGGGTGTGGCCCTGCCGGTGGATGGCGGCTGGGTCGCGATGTAAGAACGCCTTGATGGCGAATCGCGGCCAATCTGCCGCGATTCATTCGCCTCGTATTATTCGGCGCCGCGCCGGGGCACGCCCTCCTCCGCCGGCACGCCGGTGTCCGGATCTATCCAGTCGGCGATGCCGATCTCGTCTTCCGCTTCCGCCAGCGTTTCGCCAAGCTCAAGCCCGCTTTCGGTGGTGAGATTAAGGTCGTCGAGCGCATCCGCCAGACTGGTGAACGGGCCGTATTCCCGGCCACCCGGTTTACTAATCCAGAAATAACCGTTCGCGCGACGCTCAAAGCGGGCGTCGTCAAAGTCGGGTAGTTCGTGCTTGTCGGGCGGTGACATGGGCAAATCCCTACGCTAGCTGATGCAGGAATTCGCATCAGCTTGCCGCCAGCAGAACACATCGCCAAGCGCCGAATGCTGACGCCGGACAGCTAATCGGCGCGTCGGCTATTTCTTGCGGCGAGCGTGCGGATGTGCGCTGTCGTAAACCTTGGCGAGATGCTGAAAATCGAGATGGGTATAAATCTGCGTAGTGCGGATATCGCTGTGCCCCAGTAACTCCTGCACCGCGCGCAGATCGCCGGACGACTCCAGCAGGTGGCTGGCAAACGAATGCCGCAGCATGTGCGGGTGGAGATGCGTTTCCATGCCCTGCCGCAGGGCCCACTGCTTGAGGCGGGTTTGCACCACGCGCACGCCGAGGCGCCGCCCCTGCTGATTCACAAACAGCGCGGGTTCGTCATCGAGTACCAGCAAGGCGCGCTCGCGGAGCCAGCGTTGTACCGCTTCCACCGCCTGACGCCCCACCGGCACCAGCCGCTCTTTCCGTCCTTTGCCCAACACCCGCGCCTCACGCGCCACTAAATCCACCGCGTTCAAATCGAGCCCCACCAGTTCAGAGACGCGCAGCCCGCAGGAATAGGTGAGCTCCCACATCGCCAGATCGCGAATATCGAGCACGCTGCTGGCGCTCACCTCCAGCAGCCGATTGGCCTGATCGACGTCCAGCACCTTGGGCAGGCGGCGCGGCGCTTTGGGCGGGCGAATCCCCAGCACCGGGTTCTCTCGCGCAAGACCTTGGCGAATCAGGAACTCGAACAGCCCGCGCACCGCCGACAGATTGCGCGCCATGGAGCGCGCCGCCAGCCCCTGTCGATGCAAATGCGCGAGAAAGCCGCGCATGAGATGGCTGTCGACCGGCAGCGGAAAGGCCTCGCCGAGGCTTTCGCAATAGCCCGTGAACTGGGCGAGGTCGCGGCGATAGGCCGCGCGGGTATGGGCAGACGCCTGCGCCAGGCTTAGCAAATAGTCGTCGACCAGACGCGGCTCGAAGGGCGTTGCCATCAGGCCGTGGCCGGCGCCACCGAAAGGGTCAGCGCCAAACTCACTACGTCGCGCAGAAAGCACAGCAACTCCGTGCCCATGCTGGCTTCGAAGCGCGTCGCGTCGGCGCTGCTAATCACCAGCAGGCCGTCCCAGGCTTCGCCCAGCAAGGGCAGCACCACGTGGGACCCTTCCATTGCATCCTCGCCAAACAGCGCCGCCCGCTGCGCCTGATTGAGCCGGCCGCACTGCGCTTCACGGCGACCGAGCAGTTCGGCGAAAGGATCGCGTCGTGAGGAGTCACGGCCAACGAAGTGGGCGTTGTCCTGCGCCCGATGTGCCGCAAACACCAGCCCCGTCACGCGGTCGGCGTTGAACTCCTCCGCGAGTCGGGTTTCGAGCAGTGCAAAAACTTCGCTCGCCTCGCGCGTGGCGAGCACCGCCAGCACCAGGTGCTGGAGGCGGCCGCTCAGCGCTTCGTTGTGGCGAGCGTGCTGAAGAAAATCGCCCAACCGCGCCCGCAGGCGTTCCGCTTCTTCGCGCAGCGCCGCGTTCTGGCGCTCCCACAAGGACACCGCCTGACCGGTCGGATGCGGCAGGCTCAGTTCAAGCAGCAGTTCGGGATGGGTGTTAAAAAAATCGGGATTCGTCTTGAGATAGTCCGCCACCAGCGTGGGGTCAATCGCGGGCTGTTCGGTGTTGTCGTTCATAGTTCAATGCTGCCTTCAAAGACGCTCACGGCCGGGCCGCTCATCCACAGCGAATGCCCCGGCCCCGGCCAATCGATACGCAAATCGCCGCCGGTGAGATGCACCGTGACGTGCTCAGCCAGCGTGCCCCACAGTCGCCCCACCGCCACCGCACCGCAGGCGCCGGTCCCGCAGGCGGGGGTTTCGCCGGCGCCGCGCTCAAACACGCGCAGCCGGATGCGACTTTCGTCCAACACCTGCATGAAGCCCACGTTCACGCGCTCCGGGAACATCGCGTCGGCCTGTAGCTGCGCGCCGAGTGCGGCGACCGGCGCGGCGTCGAGATCTGCCACCGCCAACACCGCGTGAGGATTGCCCATCGATACGGCGCCAAACTCAAAAGTCTCGCCCTTGAAACTCACCGGATAGCGCGCGGCCTGCGCCGGCACGATGAGCGGCAGCGCGGCCGGCGTGAAGTGAGGTTCGCCCATATCCACCCGCACGATACCGGCGGGCTCCAGCATGAGTTCGTAATCCCGCCCGGCAATTTCCACCCGCAGGCTGCCGAGCCCCAGACCGTCGTGCAGCGCCAGATAGCGCGCCACGCAGCGCACGCCGTTGCCGCAGTGCTGGGCGGCGCTGCCGTCGGCGTTGAACACGCGATAGCGCACGGTGGCGCCGGGCAGCGTTGGGGTGTCGATGAGCAGGATCTGATCGCAGCCCACGCCATAGCGGCGATCGCCCAGCACCCGCAGCTGGGCAGGCGTGAGATCAAGCGGCGCGGCGCGGGCGTCGAGCAACACAAAATCGTTGCCCAAGCCCTGCATTTTGGTGAAGCGAACGGTCATGCGGGAGTGCTCTTCATCGCTGGCGAACAGAGCCCGCGATGGTACTAAAGGGGCGGTGGAAAGTCGCCGCGGGCGCGCGGCGCGCAGGACTTAATCCAGCGCGCGCAAGCTGAAGCCGGCCGCCTTCAAGCGTGCAAGCAGGCCGTCGGCGCCCGGTAAATGCAGCGCGCCGACGGCCACGAATACGCCGCCTTTCGCCAATTGCGGCAGCAGGCGTTCGGCCATGCGCTGATTGCGGGCATGAAGCACGCGCGCCATCAGGCGCTGCTGCAGCGGGGAGTCGTCGTCCAGACTCAAGCGATATAGCGCGCCCAGATCGGTTCGCAGCCAGGCCGCGATTAAATCCTGCCGCTCGGCGCTTTGCTGCTCGTAATGGCAGGCCGCGTCGGTCAGCAGCGCGAGTTCATCGGCCGGACTTAAGTCATCAAACAGCGCGGTTTGTTCGGCCAGGGTCTCGATGCCAAACGCGGGCACGCCGGCGGCTTCCGCCGCGTGCATCAGGACCAGATCGAGCGGCGTGCCGTGTTCATCCGGTGGCAGCGCCAGCGTGGTCCAGGCCGCCCAGGGCTTGAGGCGCAGCGCGCTGGTGGCGTCCACGCCGTAGGGCGCGAGCAGCGCCAGCACGCGTTCGCGCAAGGCCGGCGGCGCACGGTCGCCCAAACTTTTACCGGGCGACGCGATCACGCTCGCCGCCACCGCCTGCAGCGCCGCCGGCTCCAGCAACACTTCCATCCCAAACGTGCGACTGGCGGCAAGCAGCGCCCGCACCTGCGGCGTCACTGCGGTGATCTCGGGCGTTGAAAGGTGAATGGTGCCGTAGAGATGACTCACCGCGCCGTTGGGGCCGCGCAGTTCCCACAGCAGGCCGTGGTCGTAGGGGCTGGCGTCGGAGACCTTGGTGAGCGGTGCGGTGGGTGGCGCTGGCGGGCAGTCTAGCGTCGCAGCGAATAAGGCCGGCGCACCGCACAGCCACAGCAGCAGCGCGAGACCGCGCCCGCGTTTATTCACGCGGCGTGCCGGCAATGGCTTCCAGCGTTTCGCGCACCGCTTCGCGGCGGGTGGATTGCATCAACTCGGCTTCATGCAGCGCCGAACGGCCGTGCATGCGCATCATGCGCACCAGCCCCAGCGGCTCGACGCGCGCCTTCAGGCCGTCGACCACGCGCTCCACCGCCGGCCGGTCGTTACACAGCAGACAAACGTCGCAGCCCGCTTCCAGCGCGAGCTCGGCGCGCTCCACCGGGCTCGCGGCAATCTGCGCGCCGGACATCGACAAGTCGTCGCTGAACAACATGCCCTGAAAGCCCAGCTCGCCGCGCAGGATTTCGCGCAGCCAGCGCCGGGAATAGCCCACCGGCAAGGAGTCCACGGCTGGAAACACGATATGCGCCGGCATGAGTGCGTCGATGCCGGAGGCCGCCAGCAGGCGAAACGGCAGCATGTCGCGGTGGCGCACGGTGGCGAGCCGCCGGTGGTCGATCGGCATCTCGTGATGGGAATCCGCATCCACCGAACCATGCCCCGGAAAATGTTTCCCCACCGCCGCCATGCCCGCGCCGTGCATACCGCGCAGAAACGCCTGCGCCAGTCGCGCCACCGTGCCGGGCTCGGCGTGGAACGCGCGTTCGCGGATCACCCGGCTGGTAGGCGTGTAGAGATCGAGCACCGGCGCAAAACTGAAATCCACGCCCACCGCGCGCAGTTCCGCCGCCATCAGCCAACCCGTTTCGGTGGCGAGGTGCAGCGCGCGCTGCGGTTCGCGGTCGAAGATTTCACCCAGCGTGGCCATCGCCGGAATGGGCGTAAAGCCCGAGCGAAAGCGCTGCACGCGTCCGCCCTCGTGGTCCACGGCGATCAACAGCGGCGGCGTGCGCATGGCGTGGATTTCGGCGGTGAGTTCGGCCAGCTGCGCGCGGGATTCGTAGTTGCGCGTGAACAGAATCACGCCGCCGACGACCGGCTCTTGCAACAGCTCGCGATCGGCCGGCGACAGCGCGGTGCCGGCAATATCCATCATCAGCGGTCCAAGACTCATGCTCGATCTCCGGTGCGTTGGCGCAGTTGCCGCAAATGATCGCCCAAAAGATTGCTCGCCAACACCAGCGAGACCAGGGCCACGCACGGTCCGATCAACATATGCGGCGCGACCAGCAAAAATTGCATGGCCTGGCGAATCATGCTGCCCCAGGACGCGAGCGGCGGCTGCGCGCCGAGCCCGAGAAACGACAGGCCCGCTTCCGCCACCACCGCGCCCGCCAGCACAAAGCTCGCTTCCACCAGCAGGGGCGCGGCGATGAGCGGCAACACGTGGCGGAAGATCACATAGCGTTGCCGGCTGCCCAAGGCGCGGGCCGCCAGCACATGGTCGCGCGCCTTCACGGCCAAGGTTTGCGCGCGCGCCAGCCGCGCAAAACCCACCCAGCTCACCGCGCACAGCGCCAGCACCACGTTGTTCAGGCCCGGCCCCAGCACGCCGGCCAGCGCAATCGCCAGCAGAATGCCGGGAAAGGCCATAAAGATATCGATGAGGCGCGAACAGCAGGCGTCCACCCAGCCGCCGGCCAGCGCCGCCAGCACGCCGATGCCGACGCCAATGGCCAGCGAGAGCAGCATCACCGCCAGCCCCACGCCGCAGGACACCCGCGCGCCGCTCACCACGCGGGCCGCGATAGATCGGCCCAGTTCATCTGTGCCCAGCCAGTGCGCGGCTGCGGGTGGCGCGAAGCCCTGCGCCAGATCGATCGCGTTGGGACTGAGCGGCAGCACCTTGGCCAACAGCGCGCAGAGCAGCCAGCCCAGCAGCACCAGCAAGGGCAACAGCACGCGGGCGCGCTTCATCGTCGCGCCACGCGCGGATCCACCAGCCCGTACACGGCGTCGGTCAGCAGATTCACGCCCACATAGCCCAGACTCACCACCAGCACACAGCCCTGTACCAGCGGGTAGTCGCGGCGCTGAATGGCCTCCAGCGTGAGCTGCCCAAGCCCCGCCCAGCCAAACACCATCTCCGTTACCACCGCGCCACCCAGCAGAGCGCCCAGCTGCATGCCGATGATGGTGAGCACCGGCAAGGCCGCGTTGCGCAAGGCGTGGCGCCATAACACCTGTTGCGCGCTTAAACCCCGCGCATAGGCCGCGCGAATAAATTCCTCGTTCAAGACCTCGGCCACCGCGGCGCGCACCATGCGTGAGAGCGGCGCCGCCAGCGCAAGGCCCAGGGTGACGGCCGGCAGCACCAGCCCGATGGCGCGCTCGCTGCCCGACACCGGCAGCCAGCCCAGCCACACCGCAAATACCATCATCAACAAGGGCCCCAACACAAAACTCGGTAAGGACATGCCCAGCACCGCAAACACGCTGGTGGCGCGGTCCGACACGCCTCCCAGCCGCAGCGCGCTCAACAGGCCGAGCGGCAGCGCGAGCGTGATCGCAATCGCGAGCGCCGCCAGCGCCAGCACGACGGTATTGGGAAGACGCTCCGCGATAAGCGTTGCCACCGTTTGTTGCGCGCCGATTGAGCGCCCCAGATCGCCCGTGGCCAGACCGCTCACAAAGCGCCACCACTGCGCGGGCAAGGGCGCGTCCAGCCCCAGCGCCGTGCGCAAGGCGGCGCGGTCGGCACCGCTCGCCGATTCGCCCAGCATGGCCTCTACCGGATCGCCCGGCGTGAGATGCATCAGCAGAAACACCAGCGTCGCCACGCCCAGCGCCACCGCCAGCGCGAGCACGAGTCGCGACAGCAATGACCTCAACATGAGCGGGAGATGAGTGGACACAGGCACATGCGCAGCACCATAGCCGAAGGTAAGCACGGCGCAAGCAATGAGCGACAAAAACCCTGTGCTACATTTCTGGCGCATTCCGGCACCGCCCATTCCCAATCACTCAGGACACGCATTCCCCATGGCCAAGTTCACCGATCTCGATGAAGACCCGCCGACGCCCGCCGCCGCGCCAGAAAGCGTCGGCAGCACCGCCGCCCAAATGATCGCCCGCATCGCCGGCCTCATCATCATGACCATCGGCCTGTGGGTCTCGCTGGCCGTGATTGTGGAAGCCTGGTCGCTCTATCGCAGCCCCGAGGGCATTGAGACCATGGCGCGCGCCATCGAGCGCGGCTCGCGTCTCGACCAGTCGCTGGCCCGCGTCAGCCAGGACAAAACCGAACCCGACGAATCAGCCCCCTCCGCCCGCCCCAAACGCGAGAAAAGCGAATCCATGCTCGGCTTCCGCCTGAGCTACTTTGTGGCGTGGGTTATCTCGATCCTGCTGCTGATGCTCATCGGCCGGCTAGCCATCGCCGCGATTAAAACCGGCGGCGAACTCGTGCTCTACGACCGCCACGTGCAGCAGCTGGCGCGCGAGATTGTGCGGGAGAGTCGGCGGGCGCGGGGGTGAAGGAAAAAGCCGCGCCCCGGCGAAGGGGCGCGTTGTGTGAGGAAACTGAACCCGCGATATCCGTTATGGGATATCGCGGGGGTGCAGCCCTTAGACCACCAGGAAGTCGCCCGCCGTCAGCGCCGCCGATGAGGGTGTCGTTGCCGGCACCGCCGTCCAGGGTGTTGTTGTAGTTGTTGCCGGTAATGAGATTGTTGCTGGCGTTACCGGTGGCGAAAGTGGCGCTGCCCAGCAAGGTCAGTTTTTCGAGCTCAGATCCCAGCACCCAGTCCACATAAGAGCGGACTTCGTCGGTGCCGCCACCGGCTGCTTCCTCCACGCGGTCGGCGGCGGAATCCACGATGTAGACATCGTTGCCCAGCCCGCCACGCAAGGTGTCGATGCCGCTGCCACCGTCCAGCGTGTTCGCGCCGCTGTTGCCGGTGATCACGTTGTTCTGCCAGTTACCGGTGCCGTTGATATTGGCGGTGCCGGTGAGGGTCAGGCGTTCGACATAGTCGGTCAGCGTGTAGGCGACGGAGGACATGACGGTGTCTTCGCCCTGCCCGGAGTATTCGTAAACGCCGTCGCCGGTGGCGTCGACGATGTAGGTATCGTCGCCATCGCCGCCGTACATGGCGTCTGAGCCGGCGCCGCCGTCGAGCAGGTCGCTGCCCGCGCCGCCGTAGAGGCCGTCATTACCGAAGCCGCCGAGGAGCGAATCGTCGCCCTCTCGTGCGTCCAGAAAATCCCCGCCCGTTGTGCCGATTAAAGTGTCATTGCCTGAAGTGCCCGTAAGACTGGCCATGGAACGATTTCCTTTTCTTATGGCAGGCAGCCGACCGCGAGCGAAAGTCGCCGATCGCATGTCCTGCGTTGTTTTCCGGCGCACGAGGCGCCACGGCCGCTGCTGATCCAGCACGAGCGTGGCTCGTCGCTGACCATCACCGGATCGCCGCGCAAACAAGGAGGCCGAATGCGCGGCTTTTTGCCAGCCTTTTCTTGGGGTCTCGCGCCAGGCGACAAGAAGGAGGGCAAGCCTTGGAAGTTTGCCCAGAAATGTGACGCTTACAAGATTTTCGGCGCGCGGCGCCAAATTTATCGAACCTCAAATTAAGGCACGAATTTCGTAGTCGATTTTTGTTTCTACTTTTCGCACCGCACGGTACAAAGGCGAGCAAAGAATTGCTCGCAATGGACTGGGTGACAAAGGACTTGAACCACTTACGCAAACGCGCTCGCAGGTTGCGGGCATTCAGTAAAAGCTGTGCGACCTTCCTGCCCTCACGCGGGAGTCTGGTGGCGCAGGTGCTGTGCATCGAGGTCTTGCACGCCCACGTGATGGAAGAAGAGGTCTCGGTGAAGATGCTCTTCGCGGCCACGGGGTTCTCGGTCTCGGGATGCCGCGCGCAGTTTGCCTGGCTGGTGGAAAACGATTTTCTTATCACCGCGCAGGCCGAGAACGACAGACGCCGGCAGGTGGTGATCCCCACGCCGAAGCTCAAGGACAAATTTCAGCTCTTGATGCAGGCGATGGAACGCATCTGAGCGTTGCGCTCAGCGCTTCAGCCAGCCAGACATCCCCCACACGCCGCGCCCGGTGTCGCGCGCGATCCGCTCCAGCACGTGATACTCAAGCGGCGCTTCATCCCGCGCCACGGCCCAACCCTGCTCTACCAGATAGGCGGCCAAATCGAGGCCTCGCTCAAACTTTGAGGCCGCCACGCGGCAGGTGGCTTCCGTCACCTCGCCATCGCGCGCCTGCTCTTCGCAATGAACAAAACCTTCCACCCGCTGCTTCAGCGCGAGCACGGCGTGCGAACCGCATTCGACGGGGCGCTGATAGGTTTGGCAATCCTCGGTGCTGCGCGGGATATGAATGCCCCACAGGCGGACCCGGCGATTGCGAATAGAAAGCGTGGCGTCGTCGTTCACGTAGGCGAGGCCGGAGAACTCCCTCGCGCGCGCCGGCGCCACGAGCAATAGCAGTAGCGCGAGCAACGCGACTCGCGCGCCACGGCTAGTCGTAAATGAAGACACGGTCGCCTTCGGCCATCTGGTCAAACAGCGTGATGAGGTCGGCGTTGCGCATGCGCACGCAGCCGCGCGAACCGGCCACGCCGAGCGGCACCGTGTCCGGTGTGCCGTGCAGGTAGATGTAGCGCGCGTGGGTGTCGCGCTCGCCGCCGGCGTTGTGACCGGGCTCGAGGCCGGTGAGCCAGAGAATGCGCGTGAGGATCCAGTCGCGACCCGCGGGCTGCGTCGCGGCGAATTCCGGCGACCACACCTCGCCCGTCCATTGCCGCGCCACAAACACCGCGCCCGGCGGCGCGCCGTCGCCAATTTTGTTCGCAATGGCGTGCCAGCCGCGCGGGGTGCATTCGCTGTTCATGATTTCGCCCGGCCCGTTGCGCGCGGTCGACACCCAGTATTCGCGCACGAAGCGGCCGTGCTCGTAGTAGAACAAGCGCTGGCGCTTGAGATCGATTTCCAGCAGGCGGGCGTCGCTCATGGGGTCTCCTTTAGTCGAACATGGGCGAGACCGTCGTAGTCGCCGCTGGCGTTGGTATCGTAGCCGAGCAGGCGCGCGCGCCGCACGATCACAAAGTCTTCGTACCACAGCGGCAGCACGGGCAGATCGCGCGCCAGCGCGGTCTGGATGTCGCGATAGCGGGCGGCGCGCGTGCCGAGATCGAGACTGGCCTCGGCGGCTTCAATCAAGCCATCTACCTCGGCGCTGGCGTAGCGGCCCCGGTTCGCGCCGGTCGGCGGCACCGAAGCGCTGTGGAAGGCGTAGCGAAAAATGTCCGGCAGCTGCAGCCCCACCCAGGACAGGCCATACAGCTCAAAGCGCCCAGCTTTGATGTCGGCGTAAAACGTGCCCCAGTCGTAGCTTTGAATCTTGAGCGTCACGCCCACCTCGGCCAGCTGGGCCTGCAGGATGGTGGCGATGCGCAGACGGAGCTGGTCGCTGGACGTTTTGTAGCTGAGGGTAAGCGGATGCGCGGGCGAGTGGCCGCTGGCCTTAAGCAGCGCGCGGGCGCGGGCCGGGTCGTGGGCAAGTTGGGGGAGATCTGGCGCGCCGGCCCAATGTTCAGGCGTGAGCAGCGCCTCGGCGAGCCGCGCCTGTCCGTGAAATACATGGCGCACGATGGCTTGCCGATCGACCGCCAGCGCCAGCGCCTGCCGCACGCGCGGGTCTTTGGTCGGACCGTCCGCCAGATTGAAACCCAGATAGCTGAATGTGCTGCCGGCGCGCTGACTCACGACCAGATCGGCCTGTTCACTCAGCCAGGCCACGTTCTCCGGCGCGAATCCGCCCTGCACTAAATCGAGTTCGCCGCGCACGAGTTTGAGCGCGCGGGTGATTTCGCTATCCACCACCAGAAACTCGAAGGCCTGGGCGTCGGCGCGGCGGGTGAAGGCGTAACGCTTGGCTGCCGGCGGCTCGCGCAACAGGAACGCGCCGCTGCCCGGAGCGGGCGTTGGCCCAGACGCCTGCCCGGCGGCCGATGCCGGCAACACGCCAATCACCAGCAGGCCGGGGAACAGCGGATCGGGTCGCGCGAGTTCGAACTCAACGGTGGCGGGGTCGACCACCGTAATGGCGACGATGTTCGCCAGCGAAGCGCGGTGCGGCGACGCCAGTGCCGGATCGAGAATGGCGCGATAGGTCGCGGCGACGTCGGTCGCGGTGAGTGGCTGCCCGTTGCTGAAGCGGTGTTCGCCGTTCAGCGTAAATCGATAGTGCGTGGCGTCCCGCATTGCCCAGCGCATGAGTGCGGGCTTCGGCATGAACTGGGCGTCGAAATCGACAGGGGCTTCGTAGAGCAAACGGCAGAGACGCCAGGAGGTGGCGTCTGTGGCAAAGCGTGGATCGAGCGTGGTGGCGGCGGTTGGGAGTCCGATACGAAAGGTGGCGTCGGGCGCCTGAGTGCAGGCGCTGAGCAATCCACCGAGCAGGCTCAACAGCAGTAGTACAGACCAGACGCGGGCTGACCACGCCCATCGCGAGCCTGACATGGGATTGTCAGCGGCGCTCGAACAGCGCAATCGATTCCACATGACTGGTGTGCGGGAACATGTCGAGTACGCCAGCCGCGCTCAGCGTGTAGCCGTGCTTCTGATTGAGAATGGCCGCGTCGCGGGCAAGGGTTACTGGATTACAAGACACGTAACACACGCGATCCACCCACTTCAGTCGCAGCGCGTTCAAGACTTCCTGTGCCCCGCTGCGCGGCGGATCCAGCAGAAGCTTGGTAAAGGGCTCGCGAGGGATTTTGGCGATGCCGGCTTCGTTGAATAAATCCGCCGCCTCAAACCGCACGTTAAAAAGCGCCAGACGTTCGGCATTTTCGCGCGCACGGCGTACCAGACCTTCTTCGCCTTCGATGCCCACCACCTCGGCGACCTTGCCGGCCAACGGCAGCGTGAAATTGCCGAGGCCGGAGAAGAGATCGAGCACCACATCGTCGGGCTGTAAATCGAGCAGATCGAGCGCCAACGGCACCATCTGCGCGTTCACCCCGGCGTTCACCTGCACGAAGTCCCCGGGTCGAAATTCGATTTCATAATCCTGTGTGCGATAGCGCAGCGGCGCCTCGGGTGCATCGAGCCGCACCAGCGTCTGCAAATCCCCGCTCTGGGAATACACGCGCAGGCCGCGGGTCTGACCGTAGGCCGCGAGCGCCGCGCGATCCCGCTCAGACAAAGGCTTCATGTGGCGGACCAGCAGCGCGATTTCATCGTCACCGGCCGACACTTCCACCTGCGGCACGTCGTCTGCCGCCTGCAGGCTGCCAATGAGTTCGCGCAGCCCCAGCAGGTGCTCGCCAACGGCGGGCAGCAGGGTCTCGCAACGGCCAATGTCGGCCACAAAGTGCGAGCCTTTTTCGCGAAATCCAATCAGCAGTTCGCCGCGCTTGATGACGTTGCGCACGCTCAGCCGGGCGCGGCGGCGATAGCCCCACTGCGGCCCGACGACCGGCGGCAGAATTCGGGCTGGCGTGAGCTTGGCCTGATGCGTTAACAGATCGAGCAAGACCGACTGCTTGTGAGCGATTTGCCCCGCCGGCGCGAGATGCTGAAAGCTGCAGCCGCCGCAGCGCTCGGCGTGCGCGCAGTGCGGCGTAATGCGATCGGGACTCGGCGTGGTGATTTCGGTCACCACGGCTTCGTCGAACTTGCCGTGGAGATGCGTGTAGCGAATGCTCACCGTCTCGCCGGGCAAAGCGCCTTCCACGAACACCGTTTTACCGGCGACGTGCGCGATGCCACGCCCCTCGTGAGAAAGCCGCTCAATAACAACGCCGCTCAAGGGCGGCGTGTGAGTGCCCTTTACCCGGGCGTCGCGTCGGAATCGGGCCATGCCGCCAGAAACTCCTCAAAATGGGCTTTACCAGATTCAGCGAGATAGCCGCGCACCCGCGCAATTTCGGCGGCGTGCTGGCTCGGCAGCACGTTGCCGCGCATGCGCTCGAAATGCAGATACACCAGCCAGGTGTTGAGCACGTCGGTCTCGCAGTAGTGACGGATCTCGCTTAAGCCGCCTTTCAGAAAGGTTGGCCAGACGTCTTTACCACTCATGCCGAGTTTGCCGGGGAAGCCCAGCAAGTTGGCGATGTCATGCAGCGGCGCGGTGGCGCGCGGCTGGTAGCCGGAGAGGACATCCATCAAATCAATATGCCGCCAGTGATAGCGGCTGAGGTAATTGTTGTAGCGAAAGGCGTTGTCGTCGTTGCCGGTTTCCCAGTAGCGCGGCGCCGATACCCCGTGCAACAGCGCCCGATAGTGCAACACGGGCAGATCAAACCCGCCGCCGTTCCACGACACCAGCGTGGGCGAGTGGCGCTCGATGCCTTCAAAGAAACGCTGAATGAGTTCGGCCTCGGTGGACGACTCTTCGCCCAGCGACCACACGCTCAGGCGGTCGTCCTGTCGAAATACAGCTGAGATCGCGACGATGCGATGGAGGTGGTGGCGGAGGAAATCCGTCGCGCCGTCGGTTTCCTGCTGCCGCTTGGCAGCCATGACCTTGGCCACGTTCTCATCAGAAAGATTGGTCAGGTCCCACAGGCGGCGCGCGGCATCCACATCCGGCACCGTTTCGATATCAAACACAAAGACGTTGTTCAGCATGAGGCTCAACCTGGAAACACATTAGTAGAAAGATAGCGATCGCCGCGGTCGCAGATGATGGTAACGATCGTCGCGCGCTCGAGGGTCTGGGCGAGACGCAAGGCAACCGCCATCGCGCCGCCGGCCGAAATGCCGCCAAAAATGCCTTCTTCCCGCCCCAGCCGGCGGGCCATGTCCTCGGCCTCTTCCTGACTCACTTCCAGCAACTGGTCGACGCGGCTCTTGTCGTAAATTTTGGGGATGTACGGCGCTTCCCAGCGCCGGATGCCAGGGATGGATGCGCCGGACGCCGGCTGCACCCCAATCACCTGTACCGCCGGATTCTTTTCTTTCAGGTACTGACCGGTACCCATGATGGTGCCGGTGGTGCCCATCGCGCTCACGAAGTGGGTGATCTCGCCGCGCGTGTCGCGCCAGATCTCGGGGCCCGTGCCTTCGTAGTGGGAACGCGGGTTGTCGGGGTTGGCGAACTGGTCCAGCACCTTGCCTTCACCGTCGGCTTCCATGCAGCGCGCCAAATCAATCGCGGACTCCATGCCGCCCTCCTGCGGCACCAGAATGAGTTCAGCGCCATAGGCCTTCATCACCGCCCGGCGTTCGACGCTCATGTTCTCCGGCATGATGAGCACCATCCGATAGCCGCGCATCGCCGCCACCATCGCAAGCGCGATGCCGGTATTCCCGCTGGTGGGCTCGATGAGGGTGTCGCCCGGTTTGATTTCACCGCGCTCCTCTGCGCGGCGAATCATGCTGCGCGCCGGGCGGTCTTTTACCGAGCCCGCCGGGTTATGGCTTTCCATCTTGGCGAGCAGCGTGCACGAGGTTTTGCGGCCCAGACGTTGTAGCCGCACCAGCGGCGTATTGCCCACGGTGTCTTCGATGGTTGGTAGCTTCATGACGGGTCCTTACAAGGTTCGACGCGGTCGGTGCGGAGGATACTACTCGTCGGCCTCGAAGGCCCAACCACAGAGAAGAGCCGTCGAGGGGATTCGGTGAACGCAGAGCGGTCACGAAGTTTTTTTCTGTTTGTCATGTGTTTGTCAACAACTTGACTAGAATCAACCTTTCTCAACCCAATTTAAAAGGATCAGACATGCATTCCTTCCTGCGCGCGCTCCAGATCCAGCGCTGGGACGACCACCGGTACTATCACCACAGCCGGATCAATCAGTCCCTCCACCTGCTGAGCGCTCTCAGTTTCCTTACTTCCTACGCCTTGCTCTTCAGCGATCCGGTTGGTGCGGCGCTGGTGGGCTGGCTGGTCGCGATGGTGAGTCGTCAGGCCGGCCACTTCTTCTTCGAGCCCAAAGGCTACGATGAAGTGAATCAGGCCACTCACGAATACAAAGAAGAAATTAAGGTGGGCTACAACCTGCAACGCAAAATTGTGTTGCTCGCCATCTGGGGCGCTGCCCCGCTGATTCTCTTCCTTGACCCCACCTGCTTCGGTGCCTTCGAGCCCCACGCCAACCGTGATCAATTCATCGATCACATGGGCTGGATGTGGTTAGTGCTGGGCGTTGGCGGGGTGTTCTTCCGCACCTTCCACCTGTTCGTCATTAAAGATGTGCAGACCGGTTGTGTGTGGTTCACCAAGATCCTGACCGACCCTTTCCACGATGTGATGCTCTATTGGCGCGCGCCGATCGCCCTCCTCAAGGGCGAACTCATCGACCCGATGTCGGAGAAAACGGCGCACTAAGCGCCTGGGTCAACCGATATTCGGTTGACCCAGTCCGAACCTGCTGCGGAGTAGTTCCCGCAGCAGCGTTCGACCCACGCTCGCGTTGCTGGCTTCTGCCGGCACCCAAAACCAACCGTCTTCCTGCATGAGGGTCGCGGCGCGAACAAATCGGCGAGCCACCTCTGCAAAATCCTCGTCGGTGAAATCCAGACTGAAAATCAGTCGCCCCGATCCCACCCAGCTCAGCGCCAGCCCTTCGCGCCGGAGATATTGTTGGAACAGCCAGTTGTAACGGGAAGGCTTGGTATAGAGCACCGTCCAGATAGTGCTCATATTCGCCACCCGCACCGGCACACCGGCAGCTTCCAGACTTTCGTTCAGCGCATTGGCGCGACCGTTCCACCGCTCCTCAAGCCCTTCGTAGAGCGCCAGCGTCGCGGGTTGCTCCATGTGATCGAGGAACGCATGCATCGTACCCATCACGTAGGGATGGGAGTTGAAGGTCCCGCGCGCGAAACAGATATCTGCGGGACGATCGTCATTGAAACGCTTCATCAGCGCCGCGCGCCCGCAGACCACACCAATCGGCAGGCCGCCGCCCAGCGTTTTGCCATAGGTGACCATATCCGCCTGGACGCCGAAGTATTCCTGCGCGCCGCCCGGGGCGAGCCGGAAGCCAACGAACACCTCGTCGAAAATGAGCGGAATGCCGCGCTCGGTACACACAGCACGCAAGCGCTTGAGCCAGTCGGTGTAGGCGGCGCGGTCAAATGCCGCACGGCGGCCGCCGGCCATCAGCGACGAATCGCCCGGGGCCGGGCTATTGGGATGCAGAGCCTGCAGGGGATTAATCAACACGCAGGCTATGTTCTTGCGGGTCCGCAGCACCTCAAGACTTTTTTCATCCATGTCCTTCAAGGTGTAGGTGCCGTCGGCGGGCATGGGATTGCCAGGCCCTGGCTGCACGTCACCCCACCAGCCGTGGTAGGCGCCGCAGAACCGAATGATGTGAGTTTTCTTCGTGTGATAGCGGGCAAGGCGGACGGCCTGCATCACCGCCTCGGTACCGGACATGTGAAACGACACTTCGTCCAGGCCCGAAATTTTGGCAATACGTCGAGCGTTCGACACCACCACCGGATGAAAATAGCCCAGCACCGCGCCCAGTTCCCGCGCCTGCGCCACGCCGGCTTCAATCGAGGTCTTGTAGAAGTCGTTGCCCATCACGTTCACGCCATAGGCGCCGGTCAGGTCCATCAGCTCATTGCCATCGGCATCGATCAGCCGGTTACCGTGCGTGGCAGTCGCAAACGGCGTGGACGGCAAATGCGTACGCACATAGCGACTGAATTGAAACGGCACGCGGTAAGCGGACGTGAACTGCAGGTCGGAGAGGTAGTTCGCCGCCTCGCGAGTCAGCGCGAGACTCTGCGGATAGCGTTCCTGACAGCGCGCCGCGAGGCGCTCAAAGGCCAACCGGCGCCGCGCCTCAAGCTCAGCGGGGGCACCGTCTACGCGGAAGAACTGCCGCTCGTCGTACTCATAAAACGGCACCAGCGAGGCGATGCGTTTCGCCATCCGCGAATGGCCCGCGAGCGAGCGGTGCTTGGCCCGAGAAAGTTTGATTCGCGCAATCACACGTGGCGCCAGCAATGCCGCCAGCGCGGCGGCGGCGGCCGCGGTCGAGTATTCGTTCACAAGGTTTCCCTGAGGTAGAAATGCGTCCAGTATTTAACGGCTTGATGAAAATTCGTCGATCTCTCGGCCATATGGGCGCGCAGGAAGATTTGAATTTCCTGCTCACCAACCGCATCCCGCGCCTGTGGGTCACACGCTGCATGGGACGCATCAGCAAAATTGAAAACCCTCTGCTGGTACGTTGCGCGCTCGCGATCTGGCGCACTTTCAGCGACCTCAATCTGGAAGAGGCAGCGCCCGGCGACTACCGAAGTATTCACGATATCTTCACCCGCAAACTGCGCGAAGGCGCACGCACGGTGAATATGGACCCATCAGTGGTAGCGAGCCCTTGCGACGCGATTGTGGGGGCTCTCGGGACCATTGAGAAAGGACAACTGCTGCAGGCAAAAGGCATGCCCTATGCCTTGGCGGACCTGCTACTCGACCCCGCCCTGTGCGAGCAGTTGCAGGGCGGCACTTACCTCACGCTGCGCCTGACGTCGGTGATGTATCACCGGTTTCATGCGCCCCACGATTTGACCGTCGAAGAAGTCATCTATCACTCGGGCGACACCTGGAACGTCAACCCGATCGCCGTCAAACGCATCGAGCGCCTGTTCTGCCTGAACGAACGCGCGGTGCTGCGCTGTCGTCTCGCGGCGACCGGCCAGACCTTCGCGCTGGTGCCAGTTGCGGCGGTGATGGTCGCCAGCATCAAGCTCCACTTCCTGAACGTGTTGCTCAATATGGGCTATCGCGGACCGCATCGTCTGAGCTGCTCAGCGCAGACGCGTAAAGGGGAGGAGATGGGCTGGTTTGAGCACGGCTCGACGATCATCGTGCTCACGCCACCGGGCTTCGGATTTGCCGAAGGTATCCAGAGCGGCGCGACTATTCGCATGGGTCAGGCGCTCATGACATTACCGAGCGCCTGACTTCGAGCAGAGGAGTGCCCTGCGACTCCGGCCGCAGGGCGGGCTATCAGAAGTGGTAGCCGAGCGACACCAGATGAAAGTTGATGCCCGGATTGTCGTCGCCCAGCCCGGCGTTGGACTGGTGCTGATAGCGATACATCACTTCAAAGTGCGCGCCCGGGCCAAAGCGCAGACCCGCGCCGAAATGACTGCCGAAGGCGAACGGGATATCGAAATCGCGGCCGTCGATTTTGGTATCCGAATAACCATGAAAACCTGCACCGGCTTCGATGAACACCGGCAGGTTGCTCGCGAGTTCGCGCTGCAGGCGGAAGACCGGGGTGACATGGCCATCGACGTTGGTGCCGTTGCCGGTGGTGCCCTTGTCGCCATCCCACACATTGAGACCCGCTTCGATATAGGTCGTCAGTGAGAACTGACCGAGCTTCAGCCACTCACCGCCCAGATTCCACGCCACCGTGGCGCCGTAGCGATCGGCAGAGGCGCGGTCATCGTCGGTTGTGCCGTATTCAAAAGACACGCGGTCGACCGCCGACGCGGTACCGGCGACGCCAAGCATGAGGGCGCCCGTGACGGCGGCGAGAAGGAGAGGCGAACGTTTGAACATAGCTGACGAATCCCGATTTTGCATTGTCGACCAAGGGTAAGTTTGCGCCGAAGGCTAGCCCAGACCACCCGGTGATTCAACCGCCTCCGGGGCAGCCTCCTCGTCCATGCGCAAGGTCATGACCACCGCGTCTTCGCGGCCTTCCCGCGCTGGATAGTAATTGCGGCGCACGGCTACCCGCCGAAAACCGGCAGTCTCATAGAGCGCGATCGCGGCCAGATTTGAGGGCCGTACTTCCAGAAAAATAATCCCTGCCCGATGCTCGTTCGCCAACTCCAGGAGGCGCTTGAGCAGCTTGCGCGCCAGCCCCCGCTGCCGAAAATCAGGGTCGATGCAGAGATTGAGTAAATGCGCCTCGTCGGCGGCCACCGCCAGAATGCCGTAACCGGCGACCACGCCCGCCGCCATCATGGTCCAGCAGCAATACCCCGCGCGGAGGCAATCGGCAAAAATCCCCTGTGACCAGGGGAATTCGTAAGAACGGGCTTCGATGGCGGCGATTGCGGCCAAGTCGTGCTCGCGCATCGGGCGAACCGCCGCCCCGGAACCACTCATCACGACGCTCAAGTCTGCTGCTCGAAAACCTGTCGGGCCAGCAGCAAGTCCTGCCAGGCGCGACGTTTTTCTGCAGGTGATCGCAATAAATAAGCGGGATGCCAGGTCACAACGACCGGAATTTCGCGCACCCCATAGGCGTAGCGTTGCCCACGCAACTTGCCGATGGGCGTTTGGGTTTGGAGCAGATTCTGGGCGGCAATTCGCCCCACGCAGAGAATGAGTTTGGGGTTCACCAGCTCGATTTGGCGAGCCAACCAAGCCGAGCAGGCGGCCGCTTCGGCGGGTTCGGGATCGCGGTTCGCAGGCGGGCGGCACTTCAGGATATTGGCGATGAAGACCTGTGGGCGGCTCAGGCCGACAGATTCCAGCATCGCATTCAGGAGTTGGCCGGCGCGGCCAACGAATGGCTCGCCCTGCCGATCTTCTTCCTGCCCGGGCGCCTCACCGATAATCATCCACTCGGCGTTACGATTGCCAACGCCGAAGACGGTTTGGGTGCGGCCAGCGGCCAAGGCACAACGCTCACAGCGCGCGACCGCGGCTGCCAGCGCGTCCCAGTCCAGGGCGCCGGCGGGAACGTCCACCACCGGGGCAGGACCGACCGGATAGGGCATGGGCTGAGGCGCTTGCGCCGCATCCTCGGCGGCCGACGCGGGCGTGGCGGGACTCGCCCTCGGCACCCACTCAACAACGCCCATCGCCGCCAGTGCGGCACGCCTTGCCTGTGACATTCCCGAACTCAGGCGGCGTCGCGTTCAGCGGCGCGGGCGTGCCGCCGCTCGCTGCGGGAACGACTGAGCTGGTTGAGCGTCAACACTACCCCCGAGCCCGCGTACGCCAGCATGACCAGCATGGACATCAGGGGGGGGTCGATAGACATCAGTCCTAACACCAGCACCACGCCCAGCACCACGGCGAACGGGATTCGGTTGCGCAGGTCCAGATCCTTGAAGCTGTAGTAGCGCAGATTGCTCACCATCAGCACTGCGGCCGACAAGGTCACCAACACCACCAGTGCGATCACGCCGCCAAAGTCGTGCCATCCCTGCATATCCGCAAACCAGATAAAGGTCGCGACCAGCGCGGCCGCCGACGGGCTGGGGAGGCCCTTGAAAAATCGCTTGTCCTGCACCGTTTTCTGCACGTTGAAGCGGGCCAGACGGAGCGCCGCACCAGCGGCATAGAGGAAAGCAATGAAGAACCCGAATTTACCGATTTCGTGCAACGTCCATTGATACGCCAACAGCGCCGGCGCAATGCCGAAAGACACCATGTCGGCGAGGCTGTCGTACTCAGCACCGAAATCGCTCTGGGTATTGGTCATGCGAGCGATGCGGCCATCGAGACCGTCCAGCACGATCGCCACCAGAATCGCGATCGAGGCGCCTTCAAAGTGGCCTTTGACCGCCGCGATGATGGCGTAAAAGCCAGCGAACAAAGCGCCCGAGGTAAACAGATTGGGCAGCAGGTAAATGCCGCGACCACGCAAGCTCGAGGTGTTGGGCACGATCAGGCGATGGATGTTGTCCGGGCGTTGGTCATTCATGGGTGAATCTCCCACCGGACGAGGCCGGCGCTACGA
This sequence comes from Klebsiella pneumoniae, assembly GCA_945876945.1. GTDB lineage: Bacteria > Pseudomonadota > Gammaproteobacteria. Next base: position 15,207 of record CAMCQE010000015.1, on the reverse strand, counting down.
GGAGTTTCAGCTTACGCCGCTCGACGCGTGATGCAATTGATGGATAACGCGTCACCTGTCCGGCCTTGCGCCGGACAGGTCGTGCCCGCGAACTTAGTTCTTGGACTGGTCCACCAGACGGTTGGCCTTGATCCACGGCATCATGCCGCGCAGGCGCTCGCCCACTTCTTCAATCTGATGACCGCGCGCAATGCGGCGCTTGGCCTTCAGCACCGAGGCGCCGGTCTTGTTCTCGCCCATCCATTCGCGGGCGAATTCGCCGTTCTGGATTTCGGAGAGGATTTTCTTCATTTCCTTCTTGGTTTCTTCGGTAACGATGCGCGGGCCGCGCGTAAAGTCGCCGTATTCGGCCGTGTTGGAAATCGAATAGCGCATGTTCGCGATACCGCCTTCGTAGATCAGATCGACGATGAGCTTGAGCTCATGCAGGCATTCGAAGTAGGCCATTTCCGGGGCATAGCCGGCTTCGACCAGGGTCTCAAACCCGGCCTGGATTAGCGCGGTGGCGCCACCACAGAGCACCGTCTGTTCGCCGAAAAGATCGGTTTCGGTCTCTTCCTGGAAGGAGGTTTCGATCACGCCGGCGCGGCCACCGCCGTTGGCGGAGGCGTAGGCCAGCGCGATTTGCTGGGCCTGACCGGACGTGTTCTGCGCGATGGCGATGAGGCTCGGCACGCCGCCACCCTGCTGATAGGTGGAACGCACCAGATGACCCGGGCCCTTGGGCGCGATCATGATGACGTCGAGGTCGGCGCGCGGCGTGATTTGACCGAAGTGAATGTTGAAGCCGTGCGCAAACGCGAGAGCGGCGCCTTCCTTGATGTTCGGCGCGATGTCGGCGCGATACAGATCGCCCTGCTGTTCGTCCGGGGCCAGAATCATCACCACGTCGGCGCCTTTAACGGCGTCGGCCACTTCGGCCACTTCAAGCCCCGAGTTGGCGGCCTTGGCCCAGCTGCTGGAGCCCTTGCGCAAACCCACCACCACCTTCACGCCGGAATCTTTCAGGTTGTTGGCGTGGGCGTGGCCCTGCGAGCCGTAACCGATGATGGCCACTGTGCGGCGCTGGATGAGCGAAAGGTCGGCGTCTTTGTCGTAATAAATATTCAGGGCCATCTCGTTTTACTCCTGTTGAATCCGGGTGGGCGGGTGCCCGTCGTGAAATTGAATTGAAGGGGCTTAGGCGCGAAGCGCCTTGGTGCCGCGCAGAATGCCCAGCGCGCCGGAGCGCACGACTTCCAATACTCGCTTGGCGCTGACGGTCTCGATAAACGCGTCGAGCTTGGCGGTGTCGCCGGTCATCTCCATGATGTAGCTGGACTCCGTCACGTCCACGATGCGGCCGCCGTAGATGTCAGCCAGACGCTGCAGTTCGGCGCGCTGTTCGGCGCCAATCGCACGCACCTTAATCAACATCAGCTCGCGCTCGATCGCCGCGCCCTCGTTGAGATCGATGAGACGAATCACGTCCACCAGCTTGTTCAGCTGCTTGGTGATCTGCTCGATCATCTCCGGCGACCCGCGAGTGACCAAGGTCAGGCGCGAGATCGTGGGATCTTCCGTCGGCGCAACCGACAAAGACTCGATGTTATAGGCGCGTGCCGAAAACAGACCCGCCACTCGCGAGAGCGAGCCGGAGGCGTTTTCGAGCAAGATGGAAATCGTGTGGCGCATCTCAGGCCAGCTCCCGCTCGGTTTGGGAAGACGGCGCGAGGTGCATCTCGTGATGTCCCTTGCCGGCCGCAATCATCGGATAGACGTTCTCGGTTTGGTCGGTAATGAAATCCATCAGCACCAGACGGTTCTTCTGGGCAAAGGCTTCCTTGAGCGCGTCATCTACATCGGCCGGGTTGTCGATCCGCATGCCGACATGACCAAACGCTTCGGCCATCTTCACGAAATCCGGCAGGGAATCCATGTAGGAGTGCGAATAGCGGCGGTCGTAGAAGAATTCCTGCCACTGGCGAACCATACCCATATAGCGATTGTTCAGGCTCACCACCTTGATGGGCAGGCCGTATTGCAGGCAGGTGGAAAGCTCCTGCATGCACATCACGAAGCTCGCTTCACCGGTGACGCAGGCCACCTGTTTGTCCGGGAAAGCCAACTGCACGCCCATCGCCGCCGGCAGCCCAAAGCCCATGGTCCCGAGGCCGCCAGAGTTGATCCAGCGTCGCGGCTCATCGAACTTGTAGTACTGCGCGGCCCACATCTGATGCTGACCCACATCGGAGGTCACGTAGGCGTCGCCATTGGTCACCCGGTGAAGCGACTCGATCACCGCCTGCGGCTTAACGAGCTTGCTGGTCTTGTCGTAGCGCAGGCAGTCGAGTTTCTGCCACTCGCGGATCTGGCGCCACCAGGCGTTGTTTTCGCGGTCCACCGGTTTGACGCCGGCTTCCTGCAACAGGCGGTTAAGCTCGGACAGCACGTTGGTCACGCTGCCCACGATCGGCACTTCCACCTGAACGTTCTTCCCGATCGACGCCGGGTCGATGTCGATATGAACGATGCGCGCGGTGGGGCAGAACTTGGCCAAATCGCCGGTCACGCGGTCATCGAAGCGCGCGCCAATGGCAATCAGCACGTCGCACCCATGCATCGCCATGTTCGACTCATATGTCCCGTGCATGCCCAGCATGCCGATGAACTGCGGGTCGCTGCCCGGAAAGGCGCCAAGGCCCATCAGGGTATTAGTGACCGGATACCCCAGCAGGCGCGCGAACTGGGTGAGTTCGGACGCTGCGTTGTCGATCACCACGCCACCGCCGGTGTAAATCATCGGGCGCTCGGCGGACATGATGAGTTGGGCGGCTTTCTTGATTTGCCCCGGATGGCCTTTGGTAGTCGGCTTGTAGGAACGGATCTCGATGGTTTCAGGGTATTCGTAGGCGCAGACATTGGCGGTGACGTCTTTCGGTACGTCCACCACGACCGGACCGGGGCGGCCGGTGGTCGCCACGTAAAACGCCTTTTTGATAGTCGAAGCGAGATCTTCTACCCGTTCGACCAGAAAGTTGTGCTTCACGCAGGGCCGCGTGATGCCTACGCAATCCACTTCCTGAAATGCATCGTTGCCAATGAGGTGGGTGGGCACCTGCCCCGTGAAGACCACCATCGGAATGGAATCCATGAAGGCCGTCGCGATGCCGGTTACGGCATTGGTCGCGCCCGGCCCTGACGTCACCAGCACTACTCCGGCCTTGCCGGTCGCCCGTGCGTAACCGTCGGCAGCATGGGTCGCCCCTTGCTCGTGGCGAACCAGAATGTGCTTGATGGTGTCTTGCTTGTAGAGTTCGTCGTAAATGTGGAGTACCGAGCCACCGGGGTAGCCGAACAGGAACTCCACGCCTTCGTCGATAAGGGCGCGCACAAAAATTTCGGCGCCGCGCAATTGTTCGCTCATGGACTGTGTCCTCACTTGATGTCAGTAAGCGCCGGCAGGCTGGCCAGACCATCGGGGTACCGGTGGTGGGTGTCGCGTGCTGCCAGCACCTCGTGGGCGATGGCTCGGCAGTGTCCCGGAGATCGGCGGGGCAGAACGCCCGACAGCTCGATCGGAAGGGGCTGGCACCATAAAGCGATTTCCTTGTCGGTTCAAGGCAAAAATCGCGGGAATGCGGCCTGAATCAGCGGCTGTGTGTCCCTCGCCGTTGCGTGAGGCGCCTTGAGTGAACAGAATGCCGCGACCCTCGGCCCTCTTACCGTTCTGATCTGCAAAGAGTCATCACCATGCGAATCTCGAAGCTCCTGTTGCCCACCTTGCGTGAATCCCCCGCCGATGCCGAAGTCATCAGCCACCAGCTGATGCTCCGCGCGGGCATGATTCGTCAGCTTGCGACCGGCGTGTACACCTGGCTCCCGCTCGGCCTGCGCGTGTTACGGAAGGTCGAAGGCATCGTGCGCGAGGAAATGGATCGCGCCGGCGGGCAGGAATTGCTGATGTCCGGTGTGTTGCCGGCCGAGCTCTGGCAGGAGTCCGGACGCTGGGAGAAATACGGGCCGGAACTGCTGCGCTTTAGCGACCGCCACGATCGCCCCTTCTGCCTCGGGCCGACGCATGAAGAAGTCATCACCGACATCGCCCGCCGCGAAATCCGCAGCTACAAGCAGCTGCCGGTGAACTTCTATCAAATCCAGAACAAGTTCCGGGATGAAATCCGCCCGCGCTTCGGCATCATGCGGGCGCGTGAATTCCTGATGAAAGACGCCTACTCCTTCCACATCGACCATGCGTCGCTGGAAGAGACCTATCAGGAGATGTATGCCACCTATAGCCGGATTTTCGACCGCATCGGCCTGTCCTGGCGCGCGGTGCTGGCCGACACCGGCAATATCGGCGGCTCCAAGTCCCACGAGTTCCACGTGCTGGCCGATTCGGGCGAAGACCTCATTGCCTTCTCCAGCACCGGCGACTTCGCAGCCAACGTCGAAATGGTGCCCGCCCCCGCCGCGGGCGCCCGACCAGCGGCACAGGAAGCGCTCACCGAAGCCGTCACTCCCACCCAGCATTCCATCGAAGAAGTGTCTAGCTTCCTCGAGGTCGCGCCGGCCCAATGCCTGAAGACCCTGGTGGTGGAAGCCGAGGGCGGCGGACTGGTGGCGCTGGTATTACGTGGCGATCACGAATTGAACGCCGTGAAGGCGCAGGCGCTGCCACTGGTGGCGAGCCCGCTGCGCTTTGCCAAGCCCAACGAAATCGAAGCCGCGTTTGGCTGTGGTCCGGGCACGCTGGGACCGGTCGGCTCGCCGGTGCCGGTCATTGCCGATCACGCCGCTGCCGCTGTGGCAGATTTCGTCTGCGGCGCGAACAAGGCCCGCGCGCACTTGCGTGGCGTGAACTGGGGCCGCGATTTGCCGGAACCGGTCGTCGCCGACCTTCGCAACGTGGTGGCCGGCGAACCCAGCCCCGACGGCCGCGGCACGCTGGAACTCAAGCGCGGCATTGAAGTGGGTCATATCTTCCAGCTGGGCACCAAATACAGCGAAGCCATGAAGGCCACCGTGCTGGATGAAAAAGGCAGCGCGGTCACGATGGTCATGGGCTGCTATGGCATTGGCGTCTCCCGCATCGTGGCGGCGGCCATTGAGCAAAATCACGACGAGCGCGGCATCGTCTTCCCGCTGTCGATTGCGCCCTTCCAGGTCGCCATCGTGCCGATTCACATGCACAAGTCAGAGCGCCTGCGGATCGCCGCCGAAGCCCTCTACGAGCGCCTGCTCGCGGCCGGGGTGGACGTGGTCTTCCACGATAAGAACGAGCGCCCGGGCGTGATGTTTGCGGATTTGGAACTCATCGGCATTCCGCATCGGCTGGTCATCAGCGATCGCGGACTCGACGCCGGCACCGTGGAGTACAAGGCCCGCACCGACGAAAACGCGCAGGACCTGCCGCTGGAAGACGCCGTGCAGCTGGTGCTCGGCCGTCTCGCGGGCGGCTAAGGCGGAGGCCCCACTTTCGCCAGCATCAGCACCACCGGGCTGTTGCTGCCGAGCGTCGGGCTCCGCTCGATCCAGATGGGTTGCAGGCGGTCGGCGATCATCTGGAAAGGATACATCGGGCCAATGCCGGGCAGCGCCGGACTCGGCAGGGCGGCGGCCATGAGCACGTAGGGGCAGGCCGCCAGTATCTGATCGACCGCCGCAGGGGAACGGCGCACCCGCGCCAAATCAAGCACCTGCCGACGCCCATAAAACAGCGCAGATTCTGCGGGGACAGTGCCAGTCGCCACGCAGGCCTCCGGCGGCAGCTCGCCAATCGCCCGCATCACGTGTTCCGCCCGCACTGAAAAGTCGACGAGTGCCGGCCGTTCCCCGGGCGGCACGCCGTACCAGAAAGGCGCTCTGACAGCCGCGAGATACTCGGGCCTGCTTTCCCCGAGCACGGTCGTGATGATGCCGAGGCTGCCGGGCAGCGCGCAGATCAGCAGGGCCAGCGGCGGCAGCGCCGTTAGCGCGTTGCGCATTCCGCTGGCGATAGTGAAACGCGCCACCCACTCCCCCCCCAGCGCGGCGTAAACCAGGAGCAGCGGCAATACCGCAAACAGAAAACGGGCGGCGTGGGCGGGATGCGGCCAAAGCAGCAAAAGGCCAGCGTAAATCAGCAAATACCAGGCATCGAAGCGCGCCCGCATCAAGCGCACGCCCCACACCGGCAGGGCCACAACCGCCAGCGAGCCCACCAGACCGGCGCTGTGGCGCGCGCCAATGGGGTCAAAAAGCCCAACACCTGCAACGGCCAAGGCATGCAGATTCACGCTGATAGTGGCCAGCACCCCCTTGTCGAACACGGCCGGCGCGCCATACGTGCCAAAGCCCGCGCAATGCTGAATGAGGCCCCAGACGCCCGGCAGCACCAACGCGGGCAGCAGGCCCCATCGACTTGATTGCCAGCCCCGCCTCAAAACCCAGACCCACACGAGCGCAGCCAGCGCCGCAAGGCCCGCGCTACGCGTCAGCGTGGCGAGCCCCACCAGCACGGCAGCATCCCGCCAGTGCCGTGATGAAAGCCGCGCGCCTGACAGGCGAATCGCCGCCCCCATCGTGAGCAGCACATAGAGTGGTTCGCTCAAGACGTTCATCGCCGAGAGCAACGTTACCGGCATGATCGCCAGCAGCAAGGCGCCAAACAGCGCCGCAGTCAGCGGCAAGCCCACCGCTCGTTGCCAGACATAGGCGAGGCCGACCACAAAGCTCATCAGCGCCGCGTTGAGGGTATAGGTGGCGATGGGCGATTGCCCGCCGGCCCCGAACAAGGCCAAGCTCAAGGGATAAAGCGGGGGGAATGGGTAGCTATCGAACATGAAGTTCAGCAGCCGCGAGTCCGCTTCGAGACCCGACGCGAACTCGCGCGCCATGGCGAGGTAGATGTAACTGTCAGCAAGTAACCCCTTGAAGTCGCCGCGCAGGGTGAGCCAGAGATAAAACGGCCAACAGGCCAAGGCCAGCATCAACCCAAACCACAGCAGCCCCGACTGGCGCGCCTTAGTCATGGCCATCCCCAGCCAGCGGCTCAGGCAACGACAAAGTCTGAAAACGTTTGCAGCGTCTCATCCCTTGCCTGCACCTCCGTCACCCGGGCCTCCGGCGGTCCTATGGCAAGCCAGTGTTCAAGCGCTGCAAGCGCCTCGGGCTCACCGCTCACCAGCGCCTCCACCCGACCATCAGGCAGATTTCGCACCCAACCGCGCAAGCCCAGGCGCTGCGCTTCGGTCCGGGTCGAGGCCCGAAAAAACACGCCTTGCACCCGGCCGGTAACCCAATAGCGACGAGTCAGCATGGCTCAAGCCCTCCCGGCAGCCCGACTCATCAAGGACGCGAGCGAACATTCAAAGTGCGCTTCGAGTGCCTCGCGATGAGCCGTGAGAACGGCATACAGCGCCTGATCTTCAACACTGACCGTCACCGCTTGGGCTTCCGGGCCGAGCGTCGGCGGCGCGATGCGGGCCAGATCCAGCAGGCGCAGGTCATCAAGATCACGCACCAGCAACCAGCGATAGGACTCGTCGCGCGCAATCCACCGCGCGCCAGCCAGCAGGTGCAGAGCCTCCGCCAGGGCATGCCCGTCGAGTTCGGGTTCCAGCGCCAGCAGTTGGTCTTCCTCCAGCGCCTGACCGTCGCGCTGGGCCGCGTGCAGATGCACCAGCACCCGCCACACGCGATAGCAGGCAGACGCGCGCCAATCGCGCTCACCGAGGGCATCGGGCTCCACGGGCAGCGAATCAAGGCAGCGCGTGAATAAGGCGCCCAACAGCACAATGAGCCACGAGAGATAAATCCACAGCAGGAAAATGGGCACTGTCGCGAAGGCACCATAGATGGCTTGCTGGGAGGGGAACTGCGTCACCCACACGGCAAACAGGCGCTTGGCAATTTCAAACAGAATGGCCGCCACACCGCCCCCCACCACGGCGTGCCGCCAGCGCACGGCACGATTGGGGATCGCTTTGTAAGCCAGCAGAAACGCCGCCCAAGTCACCATCACCGGCAAACTCTGCAGTAAGGCGGTGGCCACGCCCGTGATTGAGACCGCGTGTTGCAGCAAAGGCAGCGAAACCACGATGGAGGTCGCGACCAGACTCACCCCCACCAGCAGCGGACCCAGCGTTAACACGGTCCAGTAGAGCAGCAGGCGTTTACCCCAGGGCCGGGCGCGGCGCACTTCCCAGATGTCGTTGAAGGCGGTCTCGATACTGGCCATCAGCGACAGCACCGTTACCAGCAGCGCTGCGCCACCGAGCCCCTGCAGCGCGCGTGCCTTCCCCGCAAAAGCCACCAGATGCTGTTGCACCACCTCGCCCATGCCGGGCACAAAGCTACGGAAAATGAATGCCTGAAGAGACGTTTGCCAGACCTCAAACGCGGGAAACAGGGCGAGCGTGGCAAACCCCACCACCAACAGCGGTACCAGCGCCAGCATCGAGGTATAGGCCAGCGCCGAGGCGAGTTGCGTGCATTGGCTGGAGATCGCGCGGCGCATAAGCTCACGCAACAGCCACACGCTCTGCGCGATGATTCGGGGGCGCGACGCGGGAATTGTCTGGCGACTGTCGGTCATCCAGCGCCACCGCTACACTGCATTCCCATCGATGCGCACCAGCCCAAAGATTTCACGCTGAAAATTCCTCTGCCAGCCCCGGATGGAGCCCGCTACCCGTGACCGAAATCCTGATTCTCTACTACAGCCGCCATGGTCATGTACAAGCCATGGCGGAGCATATCGCGCGCGGCGTAATGAGCGTTGCAGGCTGCACGCCGCGAATGCGCACAGTCCCGCCCTGGGGCGCGGCCGACGATGCCATACCGGACGACGGCCCGCCCTACGCCAGCAAAGACGACCTGCGAGAGTGTGCCGCACTCGCCCTCGGCTCGCCCACCCGCTTTGGCAACATGGCGGCCGCCATGAAAGCGTTTCTCGATTCCACCAGCGACCTCTGGCTGTCCGGGGCTTTGATCGACAAACCCGCGGCGGTGTTCACCTCAGCGGCCAGTCTGCACGGCGGCCAGGAAAGCACCCTGCTGAGCATGATGTTGCCGCTGTTCCACCACGGCATGATGGTGGTGGGCCTGCCGTATAGCGAACCTGCCCTGCTCGCCACCCGCACGGGCGGCACGCCCTACGGGGCGAGTCACCTCGCAGGTGACCGTGACGAACTTCCCTTGAGCGAGCATGAGCAGGCGCTGTGCTTTGCGCAGGGACGCCGGCTCGCCAGCATTGCCCAACGCCTTGGGTCGCGTTAGTCCGGTAGCCCCAGCACCTCGCGGGCAAACGGCACGGTGAGCGGTCGCCCGGCGCTTAACGAGGCTTCGTCCAGCCGATCGAGCGCGGCGTGCAGGCCGGCCCAGTCGCGCGGTAAACGCCGCAACAGGTAGCGCGCGACGGCTTCCGGTAGCGCGATCCCGCGCCGGGCGGCCGCGCCAATCAAGGCTTGGGCCTTGTCTTCGTCATTCAAGTTCTCAAGGTGATAGACCAGCGACGCGCTCAGCCGGGAGTGGAGATCGGGCAAGCGCAGCGCCAAGGTCTGGGGACTGCAATCGGCAGTCACTATCAAGCGCCCGCCGGTGGCCTGCAGCGCGTTGTACAGCGTGAACACGGCTTCTTCCCAGACGGGGTCGCCGGCGATGGCGTCCAGATCGTCAAGACCTACGGCAGACAGGCTGTCCAGACCTTCCAATAATTCGGCGGAGTGCTGGCGAGCCTCCCGCAAGGGTAGATAGATACAACTCGCGCCGCGCTGGTCTACCGCGCTAAGGGCCGCCTGGAGCAGATGAGACTTCCCAACGCCAGCGGGTCCCCACAGGAACAGGCACCATGGCGTATCGGGGAGGGTTGCCCAAGCCGCAACGGCACGCAGCGCCTCGCCGTTCGTGCCGGCCAGAAAGGTCGCGAAACTCGCCGGGCTTTGTCGGAACAGGCCGAGTGTCAGCTGCTGCCAACGGCCATCTACGGGGAGGCTCGACATCAAGGCGGCACAATCGGCGCCTGATCGTAGAGCGAACTCCGCTTGTACTCGTCCCGTGAGTGGCGCAACAGCACCACCGCGGCCGCCGCCACGGGCAATGCGAGCAGCACGCCCACGAAACCGAACAGTTGACCGCCAGCCATGACTGAAAAAATCACCGCCACCGGATGTAAGCCAATGCGCTCTCCTACCAGCAGCGGCGAGAGCACCATGCCCTCCAGCATCTGCCCAATGCCGAACACGGCGACCACCGCCAGCAGATGCCAGAGGTCACCGTATTGGAGTAGCGCAGCGCCGCTTGCGAGCAACACTCCCACAATCACGCCCAGATAAGGCACAAAGCTCACCAGCCCGGCAATGATGCCGATGGAAAACGCGAGCTCGAGGCCGACCGCCCACAGCCCAAGGACATAGATGGTGGCCAGCGCCGCCATGAGCGTCAGTTGGCCGCGCAGAAACTCCGCGAGCACGACGTCGATTTCGCTCACGATTTTCACCACACGCGGTTCATAACGGCGGGGAATCAGCTCGCGAATTTGATTCACCAGCCCGTCCCAGTCGCGCAGCAGGTAGAAAGTGACCACAGGCACCAGAAAGAGAAAGCTGACCCAACCCAGCAGCGCCTGACTGGAGCGCCCGAGTTGCATCAATACCTTGCGCAGGACGCTCGACAGCTCGCCCCAGTGACCCGTCAGGTGGTCGCGTAAGGCCGCCGGATCAATATCGACGTTCAGGCCAAACCGCTGGTTCAGCCAGGGCAAGAAGCGCTCATCGGCCCAAATCAACAGCTGGGGCAACTTGCCGGCCAACACCACCACCTGCTGTTCCAACGCCGGGAAAATAATCATCACGGAAACCGTGGCGAAACTGAGCATGCCGCCAAAAACGATCCCCACTCCCACGGTGCGGGAAAGCTTGCGCGACTCCAGATGGTCCACCAGCGGATCACCCAGATAGGCGAGAAGCGCGCTGGCCATGAAGGGCGCCAAGACCGGGCCCAGCAAATAAACCAGGGCGCCGGTGCCGGTGACCAGCGCCAGAATCAGCCATTTCTGCGAATCAGACAGACCAGTGGTTTCGCTCATGGGCTTAACAGGCTCCACAGTGCGGGGTCGCTTGGGTTGGGCTGCAGTTGTCCATTCAGTTGCAGGCTTTGGCGGATGGCCGGTGGCCCGCCGCGCACCGAAAGGGTAAATCGCACCCGGTCGGCACTTGCCTGAGTCACCCCCAGTTTCTCGACGATATCGAAGCCACGCAGGATGGCAAGGACACGCCCGTAGTCAGCGGCGGAGCGTATGCCGTCAACGCTGAGTTCGATATTTGCCAACTCGCCGCCGACATCGCCCGCAGTCGTGTAGCCGCCAGCCACCAAATCGGCCGCGCGGCCGAGCCCGCTCGCCGTCAGCGTAAGGGGATCTGCACCCCGGGCACTCCAGACAGTGGATAGTCCATTGACCCGAACCCGCCAATCCGCGACCCAGTCACCGTCACCGCGTTGGCTTAGAACCCCGGCGAGTTGTGGCTCGCCGACATCACCGTCCGGTGTCGGGTCCGGTCCCAATAGCGCGGCCAGCACCGCCGCAGGCTCGCCGCCTGCTTGAGGCGCCGCCGGTTTGCGCAGCAAGGGCAGGCCCCGACGGCTCGCGCTGTGCGCCAGCGCGGTAAACACCGGATTGGTGATTTCATCCTCGGCGAGATGTCTGCCGTCGGCAGCCTCAACCACCAGCCAGGTAGTGAGTTGCGGACGGTCTCGAGACCAGAGGGGGATACCTGCCTCACGCAGCGCTGTCGTCAGGGCCTCACTGTCGAAGTCGACTCGTAGCCGATAGCCGTCGGTGGCATTGCCGCTCTGGGCCTGACCGACCACGGTGACGAGACTCCGGGCTCGCGCGGCGAGCTTCCGCACGCGTTTGTCCGCCAGCAGCTCACTCCGACCGGTGAGCTTGACGATGACCTCATTGAAAGCCTCGCCCACGCCGCGCTCGGTTTCGGCGGAGGAGCGGTCGGCGACCGGTACGGCGGCCGAAAACAGACCGTCAACGGTCACTGCATAGAGAGGTGAGGCGAACAGCGCGCCCAGAACAAGCACACTGAGGAGGCGGGAAATCATGGCCGGGACGCTAGGCAAAGGCCTCTTTGATGTCAAGGCGAGCCAAGCACTCATAGCGGTTTACGCCCCAGATCCCCCTCGCTACCATGCCGGCATGATCGATAAAGCACTTCCCTCTCTCAGTTACCGCGACGCCGGCGTCGATATCGACAACGGCAGCGCCCTTGTAGAACGCATCAAACCTTTTGCCAAATCGACCTTGCGCCCCGGCGTGATGGGGGGACTTGGCGGCTTCGGCGGACTCTTCAAGCTGCCGCAAGGCCAATATCAGGAACCCTTGCTGGTGTCCTCCACCGATGGTGTCGGGACCAAGCTCAAGATCGCGATCGACATGAATCGCCATCGCACCATCGGCATCGATCTCGTTGCCATGTGCGTGAACGACGTCGTGGTGCAAGGCGCGGAGCCGCTGTTTTTTCTGGACTACTTCGCCACCGGCAAGCTGGATGTCGACACCGCCGCCAGCGTCATCGAAGGCATTGCTGACGGCTGCCGTCAGGCGGGTTGTGCGCTGCTGGGCGGCGAAACCGCCGAAATGCCCGACATGTACGCCCCCGGTCATTACGACCTCGCGGGCTTTACCGTTGGCGTGGTGGAAGCCTCGAAAGTCATCGATGGCACCCGAATTGCGCCAGGCGATGTGATTCTTGGCCTTGCGTCCAGCGGGGTACATTCCAACGGCTACTCACTGGTGCGCAAGATTGTGGCGCGTAGCGGCGTCGATCTTGCCAGCGCCTTTGACGGCCGCACGCTGGGCGACGCCCTGATTGCCCCGACCCGGATCTACGTCAAACCTTTGCTAGCCGCCATTGCCGCCCATGACATTCGCGGCCTTGCTCACATTACCGGCGGCGGCATCACCGATAACCTGCCGCGCGTTCTACCCGCCGGGGTGCACGCGGCCATTAATCTGGACGCCTGGCAGCTGCCACCGGTGTTCGCCTGGCTGCGCGAACACGGCGCAGTGACAGATGCCGAGATGCTCCGCACCTTCAACTGCGGCCTCGGCATGCTGGTGGTGGTAGCGGCAGCGGATGCCGCTGCGGTGATCGAGACGCTAGCCGTGGCAGGAGAATCAGCGTCGGTCGTAGGGCACATTGCCGCCGGCGACGCCGAGCCTCTCGTGGCGTACAGCGGCAGTCTGTAACCCGTCGTTAGCCCGGGCGGCGTTGATGTCCCGCGGCTTTCAGTACGACTACGCACAAATCAATCCCGGCGTCTTCGACCGCGAAGGTCGCCGGCGAAAGGCCGAGACCATGGCCGCCGTGCTGGGTGATTTCATCCAGGGTCCACTCGCCTCGCTCAATCTGCTGAACGTTGGCGGCTCCGCCGGCGCCATCGACACCGTTCTGGCGGAGCACTTTGCGAGCGTGCTGAGCGTAGACATCGACGCACCGGCCATTGCCCACGCCCGCGAACATTTCCAGCGCGAGAATCTGCGGTTTCTGGTGGCCGATGCCCAGCGCTTGCCGCTACCCAACGCGGCCTTTGATGTCGCGGTTTGCTCGCACGTCTATGAACACGTACCAGACGCTTCACGTCTGATGCTGGAAATCTTGCGGGTGCTGAAACCGGGCGGCGTGTGCTACTTCGCCGCCGGCAACCGGTTGGCCTGGAACGAGCCCCACTACAACCTGCCATTGCTGTCGGTGCTGCCGCGACCGCTAGCGCACCGTTACATCCGCCTGACGGGGAAGGCCGAGCGCTACCATGAACAACACTTGAGTTGGTGGGGCCTGAAGCATCTGGTGCGCGACTTTGAATGCCACGACTACACCGCGCGCATTGCCGCCGACCCGGCACGCTTCAATGCCAGCTATTTACTGCCTCCGGGCAGTCTCAAAACGAGAGTCGCGCGCCTCATCCTGCGCATCAGCCCGTGGCTCTGCCCAAGCTACATCTGGCTGTTGCGCAAGCCGCTCTAAGGCGCGCCCGCCTCGTCCAGCGTCTCCTCAACAGCGGTCAAAAAACCGCGCAGGATTTGCACTTCCGTGTGTCGCAAGTGGGTACCGCCCACCAGGCGCGCAAGCCGATCCGGCAGGCGCTTGGGCCGCTCGGGATGGAAGAAATCGACCCGGGTCATCGTGCGCTTGGCGTGCTCTACCAGCCCCGCGAGTTCCGCCGCAGTCGCCAGCACATCAGCTTCGCCAACCGTAGGAGCAGCGCCTGCCAGCGCCGCCAAACGCCATTCGTAGGCGCAGATTTGTACCGCTTGGGCGAGATTCAGCGAGCTGAAGCTACCATCGGTCGGGATGCGAATCGCGCGCTGACAGCACAGCAATTCTTCATTCGTTAAGCCCGTTTGCTCGCGCCCGAACACAATGGCGACCGGCGCTTCGCCGGCCTCGGCAGCAGCAAAGCTGGCGGCGTCACGCGGCGGCGTGACCGGCAGATCGAGATAGCGTGGACGCGCGGTCGTGCCCAATACCAAACCGCAGTCGGCCACCGCTTCGGGCAATGATTCGACCACGCGAGCAGCCACCAGCAGGTTGTCGGCCCCCGACGCCCGCGCGGTCGCTTCGGCCGAGGGAAAGCGTTTGGGGTTGACCAGCACCAACTGCTGCAGGCCCATGGTTTTCATCGCGCGGGCGGCAGCGCCAATATTGCCGGGGTGCGACGTCTCCACCAACACAATACGGGTGCGGGCCAGCAGGGAGGACAGGGGTGGGGTATCAGAAGGGGTCACGCAGGCTTTCGCTTATCCGTTAGAATTGCCCGCATTCTAGCGCGCACTCACCGGCTTGCCGGCGTGCGTTGCGCCCCCTTGTCAGTTAAAGGCTTTCTCATGCATCCAATGCTTAATATCGCGGTGCGCGCCGCGCGCCGGGCGGCCACCGTCATTATTCGGAACTTTGATCGTACTGACGCGCTCGAGGTTGAGCTGAAAGGCCGCCGCGATTACGTCTCCAAAGTCGACCGTGAAGCCGAGGCGGTCATTATCGACACCTTGCGCACCGCCTATCCGGACCATCAAATTCTGGCGGAAGAGTCGGGGGGCAGCGGCAACAGCGAATTCGTTTGGATCATCGATCCCCTTGATGGGACCACCAACTTCCTGCACGGCTATCCGCAGTTCGCGGTCTCCATCGCGCTCGAGATCCGCGGCGAAATCCAGCACGGTCTGGTGTACGACCC